>CALANW010000032.1 GCA_937926145.1 uncultured Ruminococcus sp.
TGAATTTTCGGATTTGAATCTATGCCCAATTAACAACCGTCAGGGAATTGTAATCGATGGTGAAGGTTCAAAGGTTATTTGCAAAGACTAATTTGAAAATTCCAATATATCGGCAATTTCATTACTCAGTGTTATAGGAGGGTTCCTTATGGTCACTGAATTAAAATATGCCAAAACAAACACCTATCTAATAAAAGGGAAGGATAAGTATATTCTCTTTGACACCGATTGGGCAGGCACATTTTCTCTATTCTGCAAATCTCTTAAAAAGCACGGGATAAAAGTGCAGGATATTGGGTATCTTTTTATATCTCACTTTCATCCCGATCACATGGGCATTGCGCAGGAAATTGCCGAATCGGGAGTGCAGATCGTTGTTATGGATATTCAGCAGAATTTCATTCACAACGCCGATCAGATTTTTGAGAAGGAAAAGCGTTCTAAATTCATACCAATAGATGATAGTAAAATACGGATAGTCAGTATTTCCGAAAGCAGAGCTTTTCTCAGTGAAATCGGGATAAACGGAGAAATATTCCATACCCCGGGTCACAGTGGTGACAGCATCTCCTTATATCTCGATGATGGTTTTCTCCTTGTCGGTGACTTAAATCCTCTATATGAGCTTGAAGCACATAAAGGAACACAAATTGCTGACAGCTGGGACATTCTTCTGAACTTAAAGCCAAAGGTTGTTTATTATGGTCACGCCAAAGCTGCCGTTCTTGATAAATCGACTCCGAAAACCTCTTTGGAAAAAGTATCGGATAAGGAAATATTCAGCCTTGTAAAAAAGATAATGAAATGTATTGATAAAGGTTATTCTGTTGACATCATTCAGAAGAAAACCGGTGCTGATCCGGAATTTATTCAGGACGTTGCAAGAATGTATCTTACACATCAGAATGTCAGCGTTCAGGGTATTTTAGACCGTATCGAAATAAAGAACAAATAGTTTTTCACGCCGTTTCCGAATAAGAAGCGGCGTTTTCTGTTTCATTCACCGCAAAGTCAACCTCTCTATCCATGAAATACACATATATATTTGTGAGAATTGCAAGCACGATTATAACCATAACAGTCACACCATACCTGAATGACCTGTTCTCCCAGTTTTCCTTCCACCATTCCTTAAAACGCTTCACTTCTCTTCCTTTTCCCCTGTCTGTTTTAGCCTGCCCTTATTATGCTCCACAGCAAGAAGAACAGCTGAAAGCGATGCAAACACCACAAGATGCAGTTTGCTGTCATTCCATATATCTTCAAGTAAAGATCCTTCCGCCTGTTCAGTCTCAGACTGTTCGGGCGGATTTTCTTTATTTTCCTGCCACTGTCTGTAACCAAGCCCGACTGCCGCCAGAGCTGTCACGATCACAATGACTGCAACAGCGCGGACCCACTCTTCCTTTTTGTATCTGCTTATGAAATCTTTTGCTGATTTGAATGGATTATTCATCGCTGTCCTCCCCGCCCATCGGCGTATCCACACTCCAGTAATTGTTGGGTATCTCCCCGTCCTCAATAAGCTTCTGATAGAATTCCTCTGCCTTTGCACTATCGGTGGCACCGAATCTGCGGTAGTCGGCTTCGTTAATATCAAGCTCCTTGTTTATGAGCTTCATGTATTCCTCAATGAGCTTTTCGAAGCTTTTCTCATCAACACCATTGGCTTCCGAATCGGTTATCTCCATTATCTTTTCACGAAGCTCGTCGGCAGTTTTGCACGGACCTATCTCACCCGACAGATTATCATGACTTCCGTCACAGTAATACTCCCACGATTTATCTACAAGAGTTCGCCTGCAATTCTGTCCGCTGCAAGTATTTCCGTGAGTAACATTTACCGTGATACTGAAAAATTCAGTTTCTTTGAAAAAGTCCATAATGTCCTGCGGCGTTATGTTCAATATCTGTTCCGCATTGGAATCACTGTCATCGGGATCAATTATGCTCATGGACTTGTATAGTGCGATATATGCAAGAAGCTCCTCGGCAGACAGTTCACCGTCAATTTCAACATTATCGAAATGGTTTGTTCCGACTATTGGCATTCCCGTAAATTCAGCCGAATCCGCACTGCCGTTTCCGCCGCCTTTGTCTTTGGTTTCATAATGCTGTCTTTGCGTTTCAGCAGACATTGAATCATCAAGACTTTTCATAAGTGCGTTGTATTCCGCAAGTGCCTGGGGCATTGCAGCATCAATGGCTTCGGAAATTGCTTTGTTCATTGCCTGTGCTATCGCCGCACGTTCCCTGTCATTTTTCGCTGCCGCCAGACTTGCCGAAAACTGCGACTGGATCTCACTTACTATCTGCCGGCAATATTCGCTGAAAAACTCGGAGAAATCCAGATCTGGTGCAGGATATTCGTATGTGCCTCCGTACCAGTCACCGTAGTTGAAATAGTAATATGCCTGACAAACGTCCATGTAGTTTTTTATCATCTTGGTGTAACCGTCAATGACCTCGGCATTGCTTTCGGCAGTATATTTTCTTTCATCTTCTTCACCCTCATCACCTGCAAGCGTGTAATCAAAGGGTGAAAGCCAGCCGAAAAACACGGCAATTACGGCAAAAATGATTATGACGATTATTATAGGAAAAACCGCTGCCGCCGCACCTCCGCCGACAAGAGCCTTTGCAGCTTTTTTCTTTACATAACGCTTTCCAGTACCCTTTGCGGTATTGGAAACAAGCTCGGGATTGTCCTTGTTGAAATCAAGGAACATTTCTTTCTGCTTGTTTTTCCGCTCAGTTTTCATACGGTCAGCATAGAATTTTTTTTGCTTTTCCGCAACACGTTTGTTATGCAAGAAATTTCTGCGCTCCTCTCGGGACATTGCATCGGGAACAGATTCTTTCTCGGACAGCTTATGTTCTACCTTGTGCCGTTCCTTTTCGGCATCAACATACTTTGTTCTGCCCTGTGCCTTGTGTTCTTCGATAAATGCCCTGTCCTTTGCGGCATTTTCGCCCTTCATTATCTTTGCGACCAGCTTTTTGGCTTCGACCGCCGCAAGAGTTGTGGCAACATCAGTTACGGCAGAACCGACGGAAGATGAATTCTGAACGGTCTTTCCTATCCGAACTGCCTTGTCGATAAACCCGCTGTCAGTAGAATTTTTCTCCTTGTGGTATTCGGGATTATCGGGGTTATACACCGAATAATCATTTATTTTCAGAGCCTTGTCCATCAGCGTATGACCACCGCCGTCCAGCTCTCTTATCTGATCGGGAGTAACATTAAACGCTGCCCCGTCATTAACAGCTTCACTGACGGTATCATATTTGTAACCTTCCTTGCGATGCTCCTCAAGATACCTCACACCAAGGTCATTGCGGCGATTTGAATTTATAGAATCCTTGAATTTATCAATAAATTCAGCCTTTGCAATATTGACCTTGAATTTCAGCTTTTCCGAAGCAGTCATATCATCGGAGTTATCAGATTTTATGGATAAAAATCTGCTGTCAAAGGGCTTGTGTTCAGGATTTTCCGTTTTTTTCGGAATGTCTGCTGCGGAATTTTTTGAACTATTTTCAGAATTATCATGAAACGCTTCCGTTTCATCATTTACAACAGCTGCACGATTAAGCTTAATAGCCTCCTTGTTCTGCTGTTCAAGAAACGCCGCACGTTTCATTCGCTGTGCCATTTCGGAAGAAATAGCGGAACTGCTTGTGTCCGATTTATGCTCACTGCTTTTCTTATGAGAATAAGTTGAACTTACGGCAGTTTGCTTTTCATAAGAGTTATTTTTTACTGCGGGTTTATCTGCATTTTCTTCGTGCTCCGGTGGAGCACGAAAATCTTTATCGGGAGCAGCAGAACCGTATTCGTGTTTTACCACCTTATACTTTTTTCTGCTCTGCTGCCTTGCACCAAAGGTCACGCTCTGCACCTTTCTCTTATCAAAAGAGGAAAGGGAGTGCTTTTCATCAGTATCGTTTTTGCGGTCAACTGTTGGCATAAAACATCTCCCTCTCTTTCCTTACGATGCTTCGGCTTCCTTCTGCGCCATTTCTTCCTGAAGCATCTTTGCGGTTTCACTGAAGTTTGTTGTCATCATGCTGTACAGCTTTGTATCCTTCGGGAACTCATCATAGAACGGTATCTTTGTCTTGCCGCCAAGCACCAAAATTCCATGTCCCGCAGGAGTGTCATTTACATACTGAATTTCGCTGTCCGTGAAATGAAGAATATCCTGAAGCTTTGCCGCATCGGTAGGATTCTGCTTCAAAAGCACAAGGAACTCGGAGTTACTGAGCATAGAACGGGACTTATCATCTTTCAGCAGATCTTCAACATTCTGCGTGATTCCCGTAAGCACACCACCGTATTTTCTTGCACGCTTCCAGAGCATACGGAGATAGTCCAGTGAATACTCGTCCTGGAAAAGCAGATGCGCTTCATCGAAATAGATGTAGGTCTTTCTGCCCTTATCTCTGTTCTCGGAAAGACGATTCCAGATGTAGTCAAGGATAAGAAGCATGGACTGTGTTTTCAGATTGCCGTTCAGGTCACGGATATCGTATGCAATGAACCGGGACTTTGTATTTACGTTGGTCTGATTATCAAAATATTTTGCAGAACCATTAACGTACATATCAACCGTAATAATCAGCTTGTCCTTCATATCCTTGTTGATATTCTCGGTTTCCTCTTTCATACATTCGAGGAACGTTCCCAGAGTAGGCATATCCGCAGGATCAAGGGTTGTAAGCACATTGGATTTTGCATAAGCCTTACGAACGCAGCGGTCAACAAAGGACTTTTCCTGTGCATTCAATGGGTGCTTGCTGTCCATACATGAAATGAATGATGTAAGGAGCTGACACTTGTCTGCGATGATATCAATTTCCTCATCTTCAAGAAGTCGGAAGTCAAAATCAAAGGGATTTATGTGGTTCTTTGAACCATTACTGAACTTTACTACCTCACCGCCGAAGGCTTCTGCAAGCTTCCAGTATTCACGCTCAGGGTCGATTACCAGAATATCTGCGTCATCATAGCCGAGAAACACATTGACTATCTCACGCTTGACCGTGAAAGATTTACCCGAACCGGGGCAGGCAAGCACAAATCCCGAAGGATTTACAAGTCCCTTCATACGGTCAAAAAGAATTATGTTGTGGGAAAGCATATTCAGACCGTAATAAACGCTGTTTTCCATCTGCATTTCCTTTACATTGAACGGCATGAAAATCGCAACCGATTCCGAAGGCATTGTTCGCATCCAGCCGAATTTTCTCTGATAACCGACAGGCAAACAGTCGCACATTCCATGCTCCTGCTCCCATGCCATTTCACCCTTTATGCAACCGCTTCTTTTCAAGGTGCTTTCGATTACTTCAAGATTATTGTTAAGCTCCTCAAAAGATTCAGCCTTTATGAGTATCTGCATATTTGTCATAAAAAGCTTCTGGTCCTTCATGGTGATCTTGTCATAAACACTGACCATAGCATCACGCTGATTCTTGATACGCTGGGGCATCTGATTGCTGAAATTACCGTGCTGCGCTGCCTTGACTTCACGCTTTGCCATATCCGTATCAATAGCTGTGATCTGATGCTGGACAAGCTTGCGGGCTTCTGCACTGTCATAGGTTTCAATGTTTGTTGTAACCATAATTTCAATGCCCGTTGCAAGAAGCTCGGTCAGAATTTCAGAGGTTGCCGTTGAGGGATATTCTCTTATGTAAATTGTCTTTGCATAAGTATTGTTGAACATGAAATAGTCTTTTTTGAAATCGAAATAATCGGGCGCACAGTACAGCTTGTCAATACCCTTTTCATAGTCCTTTTCAGTAAGCTGCGGTACGGGCATATCATCTGTACCCACAAAGAAATCCTTCAGCATTTCCACACGCTCCTGTGAGGTGAGAACTCGCATATTTGTATTGCCGATACGATTGAATGTATTCGTAGCAGTAATATCCAGAGACTTAAATCTTCGTTTTGCGGTTTCCTCATCGGGAGCCTTTATTGTGAGAGTAATATACATGTGCTTCTGGATAGCGTTCTGACCTTTGCGGATATTTTCTTCAAGCACCCTCGAATTGAATTCATAACGATATTCAAAAAGGTCATCAGCCTTCTGCGGGAGCAGAGTTTTCTTCTTGAAATCGTCAATGTTTATCTGACTGTTCCAGCAGCAAATCTGACAGTCAACCGTATCATCAAGGATAGACAGAAATTCGATGTATCGCTCCAGATACATATACTGCTGTTCTTCATCGGAAAGATTGAAGTTTATGTCATCAAAGGTGTAAGCCTTGGAGTACATTTTCTTGCCTAAGAAGAAAATATCGTCGGACAAAATTTTCTTGTAAGGAATAGTATTCAGGACCTTCTTTGCAAAATCCTTTTTCTCCTTTTCCTTTGCGACCTTCTGACTGCGCTTGTCCTTTTTCTTCGGCTTATTGGCTTCAAGCCTTGCCGCATCACGCTCACGGGCGTTCATGTTTTCCTTAACATCATCGGTATCTTCAATAACACCACGCTTGGGACGGGTGCGTCTTGTAATTGCAAGGAAGGCAACAGCCAGTGCAATTATTGCAGCAGGAACACCCACAACAGCGGGATTGCTCTGTACAAATCCCACTATCCCATTCGGGGTTTCGGGAACTGCAACAGTTTCGGATATTTTCGTTTTGGCTGTTGCATCTTCGATAACTTCTGCCGATTCTGTTGCAATGTCAGTAACGGGTTCGGTGATAACAGAAACCGCTTCTGTTTCCATAACCGTTTCAGGAACTACAACAGGCTGTGTAACAACCGCAGTTTCAACCACAACTTCTTCCGTGATACCCGCTTCGCTCATAGCTTCCGATACACCATCTGCCGCAATGCTGGATATGAGTGCTTCTGCGTCAAGTCCTTCGGGGAGTGAAAGAGAGGTTGCCTCGCTTTCGGCTTCCGAAATATCCGTAGTAGCTTCTTCGGTCATATCAGCCATATCGGAAACGGTGCTTTCATTGCTCAAAACATTTTCTTCACTAACGGGAGCTGCGGTCACGCTTTCTTCGGGAACTGCTGTACCCGTTACGATCTCATTTTCATTCAAAAGATTCACCTCTTCCTTTTCATATTTTTCTTTTCAGCCCTGCGCTCATCTTCGAGCTGACGGATATATATTTCTCTGACAGCATCGTGTATCTCTGTTTCTTCAGGAAGATATTCCATTCTCCTGCGCTGATTGGAAACATAGAACTCCGTTACGGTTGCGGCTATCTTTTCAAACCCCATACCGTTGTATTTCAGGAATCCGACAGCCGCAAGAGGAGCTATAAGCGCAATGGTGATGTACACCAGAATATCCGTTGAAATAAACTTGCTTCCCACAAGGAAAATGATGACCGCAACTGCTATCATAAGTACGGAGCAGATAAGCTGTCGGCTGTTCATGCCGAAGAAAAACTGCTCCTTGTACTCGGTTACGTCCTGTGGTACATCGGCTTTAATCATAAACATCACTCAAAATCATTTTGCTTATCCTCCTAACGCTCTCTTCGTTATTTCGCTTGCCTTTGAAACCGTGATCGCAAGCATAATTACACATAAAACAGGTGTTGCATACTGCATAATATTTGCAAGAAGTCCGTCACCTGCAAGTCCACTTGCAAAATCAAGCGTAAGATTGTTGGATATTGCATTGAATGCTTCAAAGCATATCGCAAGCACTCCCCACTGCATTGATACAGCGGCAAAATTCTTGATGAAGCTGATACCCGTTGAACGTGCCTGACTGTTTACAAGTGTGGAAAGTGCCACAGGTGAAATTGCGGTAAGTATTGCAGTTTCAAACACAACTCCCAGCATTGAAATTACGATAAGGGAATACATTACAAACATCAGAATTATGAGTATCAGCAATATAAAGCTCATACAGATATAGTTGATGTCCAGCGTTCCCGGATCTATCGTTCCAGCCGTTGCTGCCGCCCCAAAGGACGAGCTTATGTTTGAAAATGCCGACGAAAAATCCACCGACTGTTTCAGCAGTCCCGATACCGCACCCACAATGTTATCCACATTCTGAACGATAAGTGCGCTTATGACCAGCTTCATTGCTATCCTCAGCGCACCCTCAATTCCGCCGTGAAAGTCAATATTCGCACAATATGTGAACGCTTCCATACAAAAGAACAGAGTGAGCAGCGCCGTTCCCGCCGCTTCAAAAACATTTATTGCCGTTCCGCAGTTTGAAAGAACATCAAACCCCGAAATTGTCTGTATTACCGCCGCAAAGCCGTCCGATTCTGTCTGTAACAGCTCCTGTGCTTCGGTAAATGCCGTTTCCCAGAAGCTTGGCTCCGCCATAGCATCTTCCTCCTCTCATATTCCGAAACAGAGTCCGTAAAAACGATCTCTGCTTCGGATTGTGGTTCGATTTTCGGTATCAGTTTCCGCCGATTGAAAGAGATGCAGGGATTATAGCTCCGACCGCTGCGATTATCGCACCGCCGATAAGAGTCTGAAAACCTCTCGTCTTGCCGTCGGCATTATCGTCCTTGAAGCCTACACCTGTCTGTATGCCGCCGACCACCGCAACAAGCGAGCCGAGTGCGATAACACCGGGACCGAGCACACCCATAATTGCGTCGATCATACCCTGTGCGTCCGCTCCGTCACCTGCGGCATGAACGTTGAGTGTACACATTGATACCGCCGCAGGGAGAACAAGTGCCGCTCTGCCGAGCTTCGTGTTCATCGCTCTTCCTGCCACATTTGTGGCTGCCACCATTGCCTTTGCGCCCATGTCAGTGATCTTGTCATGGACGGCTTCGATTGAATTCTTGATGTTCATGTTGAACTCCTCCTAAAAATGTTGTAAAATATTTATATAAACAAGCCCCACTCGGATTTTCACGCACGTTCATGTATTACTTTTCTGCCGAATCCGAGCCGGCATTGATTACAAAAAAGGGACTTCAAGCTATACGTTTCCGTATAACCTAAAGTCCCTTGACTGTTACATATTCCCTTGAATATGCCTATTCGATTTTTAAAATGTGCGGCTTCTGATACACGATAGTGATCTTGTCCTTTACCATTTTGAGAACAACATCATTGCCCTTTTTCAGAAGCTCCGATATTCGTTTCATCTGTTCATCGGTAAGCACTGCTTTTCTCCTTTCCATAATAATGTGCATATACAGACGGCCTTTTTTCACGAAGAAGCTCTCTGTAAAAGTCCTGATTTTCCATATACTTTTCTCTTTCGCAATAAAACGGACAATTTGTTTCTATCCGTTCTTTCAGGGCGGTACAGCCCACACCGTATCTGTCATTATCCGCAAAACAGCCTTTGCAGTTATTGCTCATATCATTTTCATCACCTTCCTATGCTGCCGTGAATATTTCCGTGCAGCCTCTGAATTTTTCTCTTATCTCATAGGGTATATCCGCCATAAGTTCTTCCTCTGTAATTTCCGATTCATCGGAAAACACACAGCGCACTTCTACAATATTTGAATCATCGGCAATGCCTGTGTCAATAAAATCTCCAAGCTCGATATATTCAGTTTCGGGAAGCGTGAACATATTGTCCTCAAGGATATATATGTAGGGATTTTCCGTTTCCGACTGTCCCTCCGAGGGTTTCCAGTGTTCGCCAAGCTCCGCATATCTAGGGTGATTGGCTATATCGAATTTGTGAGTAAAGAACGGCGGCAAACCTCTGACCATTACAATGCAGTCATTGTTATCCATAGCCGACAATTCATCAATAGTCGCAAGCTCACGTCCGAGAATTGCATTGTTGTATGAACTGCTGCCCTGCTTTCCTTTGGTCTGATTGATAGATTGCTGGTCAATAGTTTCCTTGCCAAGCTCCTTTGATACATACTCATTTGTAAACTGATCCTTACCCCCGAGATATATCATGGTATCACAGTTGCCGCCGAATTCTTCCCACCCCTCCTTATACATTTTCTTCAATTGGGAGAGATTCTGGAGAATGATTTGAATTGAAATCTCAAACTTTCTGCACGTTGCAAGTATTTTATCTATCTCGGGAATTTTACCGAGATTTGCAAATTCATCAAGCACGAACCGCACATGAACAGGCAGCCTGCCTTTATACAGATTTATGGCTCTGTCATACAGCGTATCGAAAAGCTGCGTGTACATCATTGCAGCAAGAAAGTTGTATGTGGTATCCGATGACGGAATTACTATGAAAAGTGCGGTATATTCATCGCCCACTTCTTCAAGGTGGATATTATCCGTGCAGGTCAGATTACGAACATCGGGGAGTTTGAAATACTGGAGCTTTGTTGTAGTCGAGATATGAATACTCTGCATTGTTTTTCCAGCCGCTTGCTTGAATTCCTCATAATACTGCACCGACAATGCTTTCGGGTCAGCTTCTTTTCTCTGGTCGAAAATGAGATCAAGCTCGGATTTTTCTTCTTCCTTGCCCTCTATGACCTTGGCCTTGTGGATAAGGTCAAGAACGCCTGCAAAATTCTGCTCTTCCTCTGTTCCGGTTTCTATGAGAAGAAACGATAATGCTGATAAAAGCAGCCTTGTTGCATCGTCCCAGAAGGAATCTCCACCGCTTGCACCCTCTGCTTTGGTGTTCATCATAAAAACATTTATCATCTTGATTACGTTGTTTGCATTTATTTCACCGTTGTAGTCACGGAGATAATGGAACGGGTTGTAATTTGAGCTGTGCTTCATATCGTTCAGATTGAAAACCTTGATTTTGTAACCATGGTTCATAAGCATTTTACCGCAAGCCTGAACCAGCTCACCCGATGGGTCGGTAACAATGTATGATGTATTGCACATCAGGAGATTCGGTTTAACCAAAAATCTCGATTTACCCGTTCCCGAACCACCAAGTATGATCTGATTCAGGTTAAGCATTGGCTTGATTTTTGATGCTTCCTTACCCTGTGAAACTATATCTTTTACCGATACTTTTATATTTGTATCGTGAGATATTTCATTACCTGTTTCCTTTTTCTTAGGCTGAGTTTTTTTCTTCTTGTCGGACTTTTTCCTATCCGCTTCGGCTTCATTTTTATCACGCTTTTTGCGGTCAAGCACAAGCATAATATCCGAAGCACAGATAACATTGTTGTAAAAATCATTGGTATCGGCGATTATGTCCTTTTCCGCCTTGCTGCCCCAGCGTGCCGAACCATGTTCGCTGCCCTTTCTGTGATAACGCTTTCCGTCACCCATAAGGACATATACGATGATGATAAGGCTTGCAAAAAATCCGATAATGGTTGCTTTTGCAGTCATACCACCTTTGATAAGTGCAGACAAAAGTCCATCCAATGTAGCCTCTGCCAGATATTCCTCCGAGTTTGAAAGCAGTTCAAATATCTGTATCTGACCTTCATCTCCTGCGGATAAGTCAAGCAAATATCCGAGGAATATTACAGCCGGGAGAGCTATGATGCAGCCAGTTATGACAGCATAAAAATACGGTGAAATTTTATTTTCGGGAGCGCCTATATTAGCCATATATCATCGCTCCTGTCCCACCAATTTGATATTTTCTTTGAGCTTTTCGCCGCCTGCCTTGACCTTTTCCATAAGCATATTTTTTGCGTTTCCGATAAGGCTTGCGAGATTCTGCTTATCCGGGTACATAAACTCCTGTTCAGCTTTTTCAAAGGATTTCCGGATATCCCCGATAGTTTTTTCAGGGATACCCATTGCAAGCAGCTTTTCTGTGTCAAGCTTGTCCAGGGGCATCATTTCCGATTTTCCGTCATGGCTAATTTCGACATACTTGCTTGTGACCTGTGATACAGTCACATCATCGCCAATAGTTTTAGACTCGGCTGTCTTTACAATATCATCGGCAATGAGCTGTTTCATTACAACGGCAGCGGAAATATCATCTATGATATTGAACTTATCGTGCAAGGCACTTTCCACGTCGGCAAGAGAGCTTTCCTTATCTATTGTCATATATTTGTACTCGTCCTGACTTTCACGGATAAGCATTATCCCGTCATCGGTCTTGCAGAAGCCGCAGTCTTGAAGCTCCGCATTTACAGTTTCAAACGAAGTGATCTCGGACGGGATAATTTCATTTTCCCGTTCAGGCTCGGATATATCTCCGTCACGATAGCTTCCGGCAATCTTATCCGCAATTTCCTTTGCAGACATCTCGGAATATCCCATCTGCGAAAGTGCCTCCTGAACTTCCTTAACGGGCATTACGGGAAGTACCGCAAAACTGTTTGTGTTCCTATCCATAACGCAGCATTTTGAGCCTGTGTCCTTGGGTATCTCTCCTGTCATGCACACCTTTCCGACAATTGCCTGTGAAAGCTGTGACTGTGCAAGATATTCTCCGATGTTCGGAATATCCACATACACGACCTCGGTCTTTTCCCTGGTGTAATTAAAAATTTCTTTCTGTGGGGCTGATAATTTATTGTTTATATCCTCCATAAGCATATCCGCAGTTTTGCCCGTGATGCCATGCTCTTTGAGCACAGTCCTCATAACATCGGCATTATCCAGCTTGACACTGATAATTTCATTCTTTTCCTTATTGAAAAGATTTACACGTTCTCTGCCCTGACCATGCTCATAGACCTTTGTACCCTTAGTTGCATGAGGGTGTCGGGTATTGTATGATTTTGAAAGCGCCTCGCCGCTTCTGCTCTGCTTTATATTTCCCACACTGTCATATATGGAATATTTTCTTTCCATATCAAGCTCGGTTTTTATGGATTTTCCGCCGTTTATGATCTCGCAGTCGGACTTATCAAGTCGGATATAGTCCTTGCCCGATGTATTGGGTACACGAAGAAAATATGTATTTTCATCGGAAAACTCGGGTACAAGCAGATTTTTTATATCCATTGATATGGTATTATCCGTAACATCAATGCGATACTGTTCGCTTTCCGAAAGGGACTTTGCATATTCTTCCCTTGCTTCGGAAAATTTTGGGGCAATATCCGTGCTGTAAAATACAGCAGTTCCCTGCTCGGTCTTTGCAAATTTAATATCAAGCTCACCGAACTCCGCCAACTTTGCAAGCTCCTGCGCTTCTTCATCGGTTACGATATATGCGGCAAATTCGGGGTTATCCAACGGCGATAACTGATCGTATCGGACAACATCAATATTATTTATCTCATTAAGCTGCTGCCGTACATCTTCCATAGCTTTGTTATACTGCCCTTCAAATTCTTTCGGAACAACCGTCATATATTTCCCGTCATCGGTTTTGAAAGCGAAAAGAGGAATATCGTAGCTGTTCATAACATCGGAAGTTATGCGCATTTCTTCTTCGCCTATCTTGTTATTCCCGTCTCTCAAAATAAAACCGTCAGGCTTTATCTCAATTTCCTTTGACAGCATATGCTGTGCCGCAAGCGCCGCCATATTCCGCTGTGCAGCGGGGATCGCAACATAAACGCTGTTGTTATCCTCAATGCCGCCTGTGAAAAATGTTCCGCCCATTTTCTTCATAGCAGCTTCAAACTGCGGCATCAGTTTTTTCGATACGGGAAGATATTCAAAGCTCATTCCAAGCTGCTGAAGCTTTTCAAAATTTTTCTTGGAAAGCTTGCCGGTCTTTATCTTTGGCTTTTTAGGCGGTTTTGCGTCCTTTCGGTACTGCTTGTTCCGCTCCATATTTGATATGAACTCCAGAAGCTTCTGTATGAGCGAAGCACATACGGAGCAGGCATCATCTCCTACCATTATTCAGACACCTCGCTTTCGGAAGTTTCGGTCATTCCTTCGATTTTCGGATCTGCATACAGATTTATTATATCTTCTTTTGTGCAGCCGTAGGAATACGGGGACATATTAAACATCAGCGATGCGTCCGTATCAATATCCTTTTCCACCGACTTGCTCCAGAGGTTCGGGATATCCAGTTTCAAAACTCGTCTGATACCCACATTTTCAAGGAAATATCCCGGATATATTTCCTCATGTGCATAATCGGAATAGTTATGCGATACCTCCGATGTAGCTTTCAGAATATCCCGTTGTCTGATATTGAAGCTGTCATCTTCGCTTTCGTAAGTGACCTTGTATTTGTTTGCCGTATCAATATACAGGAAGTGCGTCCGAAAACAATGCTCCTGTCCTCTCCGTTATCGGGACCGAATATTTCATTTTCTACATCAGAATAGCTGACCTTGCCGCTTTTGTGGTCTTTAGAATAGTTTATGGAGTTTGATGTATAGCCGAAATTGTAGTACAGCTCTTCGGGAGTTGTTCCAATCCTTGCACACATTTCTTCGGAAGTGGATTTATTGTTCTCTGCCCATATCTCCATCAGTTTATTCGGGTCAAGGCGGATAAGGTAAATTGCTTTTCCGTCGATGTCACGATTGATGTTTATGGTTTCGTTATAGAAGATCTCCCACATATCCGGCTGAATAAGTCCGTCCTTGTCCAGTCCGATAGTCCTTGCATAGTAACGATAGTCGGGCAGGTCGGGGAACTTGTCCTCATTTGCCATTCCCGTTTCAAACCATTCCACCAAGGCATTATGCTCCAGCTCTTCGGGAGTAAGTTCCGTTTCTTTGCTCTGCATACAACCTGTGAGCATTATCGGCACAGCTGCAAGAACCATAAGTGCTTTATATTTCATCTGCGTTTTCCTCCGATCGTTTTTCTGTAATTCCATTATATCATATTCGATTTTCTGAAATTTCCGAAAAATATGTTGGCGGAAACGATGCGTACAAGTGCGTAAAGATGCGTAGAGAACCGTAGAGATGTCAAAATCATAGAATATCTTGTGCTTGTTTACAGATATTCCACACTTTCTGCGTGCCTGAACATTTTGTAAATTATTTTAATACTTCTCGCGAAAAAAACAAAGTACGCTATGAAGAAGGTACATTCCAGTATATAAGGAAAAAATATATTAAAAGAATAATTGTCAAATATAATTGAAAACATGAGAAAAATATGGTATAATATCAATAAATCAATACTTAAAATTCTATCTAAGGAGGATAGTTAAATGAAAAGACAGTATATTTTATTAATATGTTTATCCACACTGCTATTATGCAGCTGTAGTTCTGAAAATAATTTTGCCTATAACTACATGATTGACAACTCAAAGATTCAAAATGAAGCAGAATATCAAACATATCAGGAAATAAAGGATCAACTCAACGAAAGCGGTGAGTATGATACTCTTCCGAATATTAACGATGCTATTCCCGCTTCTGCTACTATAAGAGAAAAACCAATATGTGCAACACTGACCCAAAACAGCAAACTCAATGTTACGTATTACTCCGATCCAAAGTGTGAACATGAAATTCGTCCCAATGTTACAATAAAAGGTGAATGTCTTAATTATCTGGAGTGTTACCTTGCTCCGGGAGAGAGCATATATGCAAAGGTAGATAATTCTGATGAATTATACGAATTTAGCCGTTTCCGTATTATTAATGATATAGAAAACCGTGTAGAATCTTCTGATAATTGGTGGTCAATAGAAAACTCGATTTATTCCATTACTGTTCCGGAAGGATTTATTGGTACCGATATCATCGTAGAACCACTGGGAGTTTATCATTATAGGATTCTGTCCTTGTCTGATTACATTGATTTTGATGGGTTACAGAAATATACTGACGGACAGTGGTTTGTAAATGATGGAAAATACGATGATGGTAACATAAATATACTTCCGAATATTGCTTACACGGTTAAATATGATTACGATGAAAACCTGTATTATACTACTGATGAAAATTGCAAACCTACACCTTATCATATTGATGAAAAAAAGGGCATAGTAGAATTTGTAAAGGATAATGGAAACAACACTTCATATCTCGTAAGGCTTCATCCTTTTGCAAATATCAGCATCCCAAATGATAAAAAGATATTTTCAATTCTTCGTAATCAAGAAGAAGTAAAATCTTCGGCAAACATAACATCTATTTCAAAACTTAAGGAAGGTGAAGTCATTACTGTTGAACTGAATGACCCGAATTTCAAAGTAAAAGGTATTTCAGATTATTCTAAATCAGATAATGGATATAAGTTTACATATGTTGTTCCCAAAGCAACCAAAACAGATAATAACTACTCGTTTAATGTCGAAAAATGGGGTAAAAAATCGCTTCCGATAACAGTTGACGATAAAAATAAAAATAAGTTCAACTTAATTGGAGCTATCGCTGATATATTTGCTTCTGATAATGCGGACGATTCTGCTGTAGTTATTGAAGTATCTGGATCAAAAGCACAGACATATCTGTATAAGGATATAAAGGCTGGCAAGACAATAACTATCAACGAACCTGATACTGTAACTGTAAAAATCAATAAAAATGTTATTTCGGCGGGAAATATAAAGATACTTATTAACGGTTCAAAAACATATGAAGTGAATTCTCAATCCAAATCATTTAAATACAATTTCAAATATGCAGATATTGATAGTCTGAACATTGAAATCAACGAATTGATTTAAAGAGGTGGTTTTCTGTGAAAAAAATACTTGATATATTTAAGAAGATGCCCATAATTGCTGTTATTGTACTAATCGCAGTTGCAGTAACTATAGTAATGTTTGGATTTATCATTCCGGCTTACAATAATATTGGACTTTTCGGAGAAACAACTGGCAATGCATTTGGTATTGCAGTTGGTTCTTATGAAGGTGTTACACAAGGATATCGTGAAGGGTATGATGCCGGAAAAGAAGAAGGCTTATCCGCTGAAGATACGGTATCAGAAGTAAAAAATGATTTAACATCTCTTGGCTCTGGAAAGCTTCAAGTTCTCAACGTATCTGCTCGCCTTGGAAACTTTCATTCCATCAGTGATGATTACGCTGCTCTCTACATGACAAAATGCAAGGTAACATACACGGTCGATTTAAACAACACTCAAATTGAACAGAATGGTAATTCAATAACAATTACATTTCCAGAACCAATAGCAGAGATTTCAAATGAATCTGATCCTATCAAGATATTTGAATCCCAGAAGTTCTCCTTTTCCGGAACATCTAAAGATGGTGCAGAAGCTCTTGTAAATACAATGAATAAGGTTCATGACGTTTCAGAAGATGAATTAGCAAATGCTGAAGGATTAAAAAAACAAGCCATTGAATCCGCCAAAAAGCAAATAGCTGATATCGCTGAAGCAGCTACTTTAGGTCATCCTTCGATTACAGTAAAATGTGTCAGCGAGTGAAATGAGGTAATAGTATGAAAAACGAGAATAATAGTAAATCAAAAATAGATTCTCAAACTAATACAAATGGTATGGTTATAGGAATAATTATTATCGGCGCACTGATAGCTATCCCATTATTAGTTATGAATCTTGGTGCAAATAAGGCTAAGAATAATTATCTCACTGCATATAATACCGCTTATGATACCACAAAAAACTCTACTTATGAAAAATATAGACAAGCCGGACATGATGCAGGTTATGAAAATTATCATGTTAAAAATGAGGTAGATATTTACGTTGGTGATATTCAGGAATGCTCGAATCTTGAGATAATGAAAGTAAGCGATTTTGATTATGCAACAAGTAATAAATCTGAGAATTCAGAAAAAATTGACTCTGTCTTTGAAGTGACTGTAACCGGTACATATTGTGTCAATATGCAGCTAAGTGAATTTATTATTGATAATAAGAATAAAATTGTTACGGTAAGAGTTCCTAATCCCGCTTTGACAAATTTCACATCCAAATATGAAATGCTATATTTCTCAAAGAACGGCACTATTCTTGATATCTTTGATAACGGAAACTATCGTGAAGGCGAAGATTTTGCAATACAGCAGTTGACTGAATGCAAAGCTGAAATAATGCACAGTCTTGAATATAACCAAGAAAATAATCGAAATGCGGAAGAATCTGCAAGAAGCGTTTTAACGAATATAATCAAAAGACTTAATCCTGAAATTCCTGACTTAAAAGTATATATTGAATTCTCTAATACTATCATTGTTTAATTCCAAAAGTACTGATAGCTCATATAATGAACGATCAGTACTTTTCTTGTCATAATATCAGTTAACCAACACATTTCGCTTAATCTATCATCAGCTATTGTCAGAAGAATACCGAGCAGTTTCAGGTTCGGGTTTATAGTCGCCTGCACCTGCCCGATTATATCAGTAATAGCTTTCAATGCCTTGCGTGAAAACTCCTGCGTCTGTGCAGGAATGATAACTCCGTCAGCTGCCACAAGTGCATTAAGCACAAGAACACCCAGAGAAGGCTGACAGTCAATTATGATGTAGTCATATTCATTTTTTATGGTTGAAAGCATTCTTTTCAACACAGTTTCCCTTGACATTACAGACACAAGATACATTTCCGCACCTGCAAGCGAAATGTCAGCAGGCAGATACTCCACACCGTCATTCTTTTCGCTGACCTGAATAATATTGTGAAGATCAATGTACTCTCCCCTGACAAAGCGCTCCATCATCTGACTGATAGTATCAGAAGATTCCTCTTCATATCCGAGATATGTTGAAGCATCACCCTGGGGATCAAGGTCAACGATAAGAACCATTTTTCCTTTCATTTTAAGTGCCGCACCGAGATTTACGGCACTGGAGCTTTTCGATGTGCCGCCCTTCTGATTGCTAATGCTAAGAATTTTTCCCATAAAGATCACTCTCCAATCCGAATATTATCGACTTTTTTCTGCATAGCTTTCAGCACATTCACAAGAAACGCTGTGTCCGTATCCTCAAAATCCTCGTCCTCATCAAGACCGAGCTTAACATCTGGGATAACATGAATATCAAGAAAATTCAGCCTTTCACGGATATATCTTGCGAGTGCGGTCTTGATTCCCATTGCCATATTCATATCGGTATCGACTGTATCAATGATGTACTCTTCAAGAGCTGCAACGGTAATTTCCACCTGTTCATAGTCAAGGTCATCAAGGAAACCTGCCATTGATGAAGCGGCGATGTCCTCCCACTGTTCATAATCGTCCTCAACCTCGCAGCAATATCCGATGTCCTCGATAATATCCTGCACTCTTTCATAGCTTTCATCTGAAATTCTTAACATAGTTCATTACTCCTTTTAGTTTTTGTTGTCAAGGTTAATACCGCAGTTCTTTTTCAGAAGAGCTTTGACCGATTTGGTGGGTTCATAACGTGTGTTTTTCAGGGTTTCAAGGTATCTGCTATCTTCCTCCCTTTTTATTCTGCGCCTTTCTGCGGCAATGACCGCATTTTCATACATACGCTTTTTATTTTCCGCCTGCTTTGCCTCAACTTCCTCATGTGCTCTCAGAAATGCCGCTGCGATTTTAAGGTCTGTTTGCAGCTTTTCAGCTTCATTTTCCATCGGTTTTCAGTCCTTTCATAATGTTGTGTTTTTCCTTACAGTTTTATATTACTACTTATATAAGTATATTTCAATAGTAATTTCAGACAAATCTTCATAAAAAAGTTTGTCCTGTCTGCTAATTGATTCACTTATATAAGTATGTTATACTGTTTATTTAAGGATCAATGTCTTTTGGAGGTATATTCATGCCAAAAAATGAAAAGCAATACGGATATTCCCGAAAATGGGATAAGGATAATATGCGAACCCTTGCCACCCGTGTCCGTACTGATGTTGCGGAGGATTTCAAGAAATACTGCGAAGAAAAAGGTACTTCCTGCACTTCCGAGGTCAAGCGGCTTATTGAAGCTGCTCTGGAGGAGTGGTACAAGGAACTGGAAGAACGTAAAAAAAATAACCCACCACAAAAAGGATGATATACAACTATGGCTATATGGTATGAAGTAGAAAAAAGCGAACAAGGAATTTACAATTTTCTTGAGTGCAATTGGTGTTTTCATGACTTTACAATAGATAGGATTGAATACTATCGAAAAAACAATATTGTTGAGCTATTTATGAAATACGATGAACTCAAAGGCAGTGTCATACTTAGATTTATTGGAGTTCATGCATTAAATATTGCACTGCCAGATGATGATTATGATGCCTGGTTAATGGGAAGCACTCTTATCCTGTCGGATGATAATACATTTACATGGATAGCAGCAGAGATTTCCCATGACGAGCTTGAATCAGCGAAAAAATATGCAACATGGCTTCGGTCAGATACCATTTTATGGGCTGTAACCGATGAAACCGGAAAGCCCTCGGAGTTACCAAGCTCAAAAATCAATCAAACATGGCATATATTTGGAAAAATCGAAGAACACTGCTTTAAATTAAAAGAATATAACGGTAATCCTCAATTAAGGCAATACCGCACAAACCATTGAAAATCAGGAAGAAAAATGGTATAATATA
>CALANW010000033.1 GCA_937926145.1 uncultured Ruminococcus sp.
GGGCTCGGAGATGTGTATAAGAGACAGGGAAATAAGATATGTTCCCACGCCGTTCAGCGAAAACACCTTTTCCGCCACGGCACTTCCTGCAAGCATATATCCGAGATACTGTCCGAAAAGAGTTATTACAGGCGGCAGTGAATTTTTAAGTCCGTGCCGCACGATTATCTGCCATTCGGACAATCCTCTTGTCCGTGCATATGCCGCATAGTCCGAGCTTATTTCGGAAAGCAGCGATGACCGCATAATCCTGACCGCACCGCAGGCTGACGGAAACGCCAGCGCAAATGACGGCAGAATATATCCGCTTATTCCCACTTTCGGAACAACGCTGAATATTGGCAGCCTTACCGCAAACAGCAGCAACAGCATAAATCCCAGCCAGAAAACAGGCAGGCATATCCCGCCGATGGTCAGCACTCTCACAATATGATCGAAGATCCTGTTGTGAAACCTTGCGCACAGCATTGATACGGGAAAAACTATTATCACCATCCAGCCCATTGCCATAATAACAAGTCTGAACGTTACGGGAAACAGGCTTTTTATATCATCGGTTATGCTGTGGTATGTAACTACCGACTTCCCCATATCGCCCGTGAGCAATCCTTTCAGCCAAAGAAAATAGCGTACAGACATGGGTTTATCAAGCCCCATTTCTTCACGCAGGGAATCTACGAGCGCCGTATCTCCTGCCGAGTTGCTTCGTATCGCAGCAGCCATAGCAGGGTCCTTTCCCGAAATTGTCATAAGAATAAAGCAAAGCACAGTAACCCCCACAAGAACGGGAATCGTGCCTGCAAGTCTTTTTAACAGATATTTTTTCAAGTGATTCTCCTCAAACTCAATTAGCAAGTGCTAACCAAAATACAAATAAAAACTGCGGTCTGTTCCGCAATTTTTATAATAACACATCTAAAAAATAATTTCTGCTCCAAAATAACATTCTTTTGCTCCAAAAAATTAATGCGATTTTTCGGAGCAAAACCTTTTTTATCACCTCATATAAAATTTATCAGCAAATTGATTTATGAACTTAAAGCTGACATATCAATATCACTTTTGGAAAACCAAATAATACTGCTATTGAATATATTATACCACTTCTGTTAGCATAAAGCAACTTCTTTTTTGTAATTTTGACAAATATGCAAATTTTTGAAAATTTGCTCTTGACAAGACAAAATAAATATGATAAAATAACTGAGTTATCCAATAACGGTGTTATCTTATCAGAAACGGAGTAGTTGAATGCGCCTGCTGAATGATGAGCTTGCAAAGAATATTCTTGAAGCAAGCAAAAAAGAATTTCTCGAAAAAGGCTTTCAAAAAGCATCTGTGCGAAGCATTGCCGCCGCCGTAAATGTGACAACGGGAGCCGTCTACCGTTACTATGAAAACAAGGAAGCTCTTTTCGATGCACTTGTAAAAGAGCCTGCCGAGGAGCTTTATGAGCTTTACCGAAGCTACAACGAGGATTTTTCCAATCAGGAGCTGAACAAACAAATGAGTGAGCTTTCCGACGGCATTGAGGACGACACGGACGGTATGCTCGGTTTCATCTATGAGCATTATGATGCGTTCAAGCTCATTGCCTGCTGCTCCGAAGGAACAAAATACGCCGATTATGTCGAGCGGCTCATCGAAATAGAAACAAGGTCGAGCATAAAGCTTATCCGACTTATGCAGGCTGACGGAAAGATCAGTCCCGATTTCGACGAACAGCTTGTGCATATCATTTCAAGCACGATGTTCAACGGAGTCTTCGAGATAATTTCCCACAACGAGCCTATCGAAACTGCTCGGGAACATATCCACATATTAAAGGAATTCTACACCGCAGGCTGGAATAAAATCTTAGGGATCGATTGATCCCTGATTTATTGCATATGAGTTAGTCTATGCTAATTAAATACATTTTTAAAAGGAGAATGATATATGCCAAAGCTTACCGAACTCAAAGACGGTCAGAAAGCAAAGATCACAGGCATCAGCGGCGACAGACGTTACCTTTCGAGAGTGACGTCAATAGGGCTGAATGTGGGCTGTGATATTGAAATGCTGCAAAACGTCAAGAATCGTCCTCTGCTTGTTTACGGACGTGATACGATGATCGCACTCAACCGAAATGAATCGGAGAGAATAACTGTGGAGGTGTCAAAGTAATGTCAGCAGAAAAGAAAATTGCGCTGCTCGGACAGCCAAACTCGGGAAAATCGACCGTGTTCAATATGCTCACGGGTGCACATCAGCACGTTGGAAACTGGCCCGGAAAGACCGTTGAAAAGGTGGAGGGCGAATTTACATACAATGAAATGAAGTATATCATCGCCGATCTTCCCGGAACATACAGCCTTTCGGCAAACTCCGATGAAGAGATCGTCACCCGTGACTATATCGCATCAGGCGGAGCGGATATTGTCTGCATTCTTGCCGATTCATCACAGCTTGAACGAAGCCTTTTTATGCTTTCGGATTATGCAGGCATAACCGTTCCCGCAATGCTTGTTCTGACAATGACTGACGTTGCCGAGGCGCAGGGAAAAAAAATAAACATAGGCAGGCTTTCCGAAAAGCTGGGAATCCCCGTTGTTTCGATAGTTGCACCCGATAAAAACAGCTACGGCGGATTTTACAAGGCTCTTGAAGAGGCTGCAAATGCAAAGAAACAGCTTGATTTTTCCGCTCTTACGGAGCTTTACAAAAACGGAGAGCAAAAAGCCGCTTATATCGAAGCTCTTGCACTTGTCCCCGACAACGGCTTGGAAAAATATTCACCCGAATGGCTTGCGTCAAAGCTTCTTGAAGGCGATAATGCCGTTATAAACAAGCTTTCTGCCGCATCTGACAGAACTGCGCTGAAAAAATTTGCGGAATCAAATCCCAACGGCAGTCTTTATACAAGCGACTGTAAATTTGAATGGATAGACAGCCTGCTTTCCGATACCGTAACAAAAGCGAAGAAAACATCGGAAATACTGACGAAATTCGACCGCGCGGCTATCTCAAAACGTTGGGGAAAGCTCATTTCTATCGGAATAGTTCTCCTCGGAATAATCGGCTCGTTCATCGTTGCCGCACCGCTTATGGGTATTGGCGGTGCGATACCGTCGGTGCTTACACCGCTTATAAACGCTATCGGAATGCCCGAAATGCTCGCCTCATTCATCAACAGCACACTTATAACTGCGCTCGGCTGGGTGTTCTCAATGGCAGGCTTTGTTTTCGGAATAAACCTTGTTTTCGGACTTATTGAGGAAGTCGGCTATATGGCTCGCGTTTCCTACGTTTTCGACAACACGATGAACAAACTCGGCTTGCAGGGCAAATCCATTATGCCTATGCTCGTAAGCTTCGGCTGTACTATCGGCGGCACTGCGGGAACAAGGGTCATCGACTCATACGGTCAGCGAATACTGACAATTGCTCTCGCATGGGCAGTTCCGTGCGGAGCAACTTTCGCAGTAATACCAACACTTGCAGATGCAGTTTTTGGCAGCGGCGGAGCGATACTTGTAATGCTGTATATCTTCGCGCTTATGTTCCTGCACATCTTTGTTACGGCAAAAATTTTCGGCAGAAAATTAAGTCCCGTTGAGGACCGCACAGGTCTTATTATGGAGCTTCCTCCTTACCACAAACCGCGTTGGAAAACACTTTTCAAAAACACTCTTGTCCGTGCCTGGGACGTGTTCAAAAAGGCTTTCGTTGTCGTTGTTATCGTCGCCGCCGTTTTCTGGCTGCTGACATACTCATCAAGCGGAATGGCGGCTGACAGCGTTATTTACAAGATCGGAACGACCATTGAACCCGTTACAAAATTCTTCGGCATGGGCTGGCAGACGTTCCTTGCGTTTATTACATCAATGGTATCAAAGGAAGCAATTCTCGGTGTAATGAGCGTTCTCTTCACGGACGGCGGCTCGCTGCTCCTCACCTCCGCCACCGCTTCCGCAGATGCAAATATCGGCACAATAATCGCAAATTCAATATCAAAGCCCGAAGCGCTCGCATTTATGGTCGCAGTAACGTTCAACGTTCCATGCCTTATGGCTTTAAGCTCCACTATGCACGAGACTCACTCCGCAAAATGGACAGCTAAAATCGCACTTTATTATATCGCAACTGCGCTTGTTCTTTCCTGCCTCACATATCATATCTCGGGACTGTTTTTCTAAGGAGCTGATGAAAATGTCGCTGCTTTCGCTTCTTGAAGAAAAAGGAATTCATTCCACCGCACAGCTTGCCGCCGAGCTTGGCACAAGCACGGAAATGGTGGAAGCAAAACTTGAACGCTATGCGCAGCTTGGATATGTAAAAAAGACCGTTATGTCGGCAGACTGCGGCGGAAACTGCAAAAAATGCCACGGCTGCAGCGGTATGAAAAAAGCCGCCGCTTCCGTGGTGTATTGGGAACGATCAAAATGAGCATAGGAACGATAATCATTGTAATAATTTCCGCAGGTGTTTTCGCTGCGTGTGTATTTTCATTTATCCGAAGTCTTTCGGGAAAGAAAAGCTGCTGCGGTACTTCCCTGCCGAAGCTGAAAAATAAGAAGTTGACAAATCCTGTCGGAAAGATGACCGTTAAGATAGACGGCATGAGATGCGAAAGCTGCCGCAGACACGTTACAGCAGCAATAAACAGCATCGACGGCGCAGCTGCAAAAGTCAGCATTGAAAAAAATGAAGCTGTTGTAAGCTTCGAGCGCCAGCTGACCGATGAAGAGCTTATCTCCGCCATTGAAGCTGCGGGATTTGAGGTAAGGGATATTTTAAGGTAATATGAGACGAAGCTGAAACGCTAAAGTGCAGATAATGACGAAATCGGACACAGCTGATTTTTTGAAAAATGAGCTCCTGAAAATCAACCCGTGCAAACACAATATTCACAAAAAGTTTGATGATTACAGTCATTAGGAAGATTAAAAGTTTTATAACCGATTTTGTCCCCACAAAATCAATGCTTGCTAAAACCTACCCTCATTCTCCCAAGTTGAATACCCTTGCAATTCTCTCAGGTTGAAAAAATATTCTCACAAGTTGAAAACCACGCAAATACGTCATTACAACCGAATATCAGCAAAAATCGAAGCTCTGAAGGCTATTGCAGCCTTTGGAGCTTTGTTTTTTATGCCCATATATAAAAATGACACCACCCTTATTAGTTAAGTGACGTCATAAAAGCCTGTTTTGACATCATAAATGTAGGCAGAAATCAGGCTTCAAACGTAAAATGACATCAAAATCCGAAAAATGACACCCGCAGGACGTCAATTTCCTGTCAAAAAGACGTCAATCGGGGAATTTTTCTTTGTGATAGAATTGAAATCAGGATAAGGGCGG
>CALANW010000034.1 GCA_937926145.1 uncultured Ruminococcus sp.
TATTATAATATGTTTTCACAAAAATTGCAATACTTTAATGTGAACAGGCTCTAATTGAAAGATTCCAAATTTTCACTTTGTCATGATTTTTTTTGATTGCTTCTTTAATGTTTGCAATCAAATCATCTTCTTCCAATTCTTCTTTGTTTGTATCAGGGAATACGGTAGCATCAAAAAGTTTAATTCCTCTGTGACCTACCCATGTTTCATTTTCGCATGCATCTCCGTAGAGAGCAACACCTGCAACAAACGTTCCATGTGTTGGTGTAATCACGGATTCTGGGTATACGGTCCAGCGTTTATCTGCCATCCATGGCAATAAATGCGGAATAGGAGCAATACCGTTATCAAGTATTCCTAGAGTTTCATATCGTTTACCCTCAACAGGTTTTTCTATGGCTATTTCACTTTCATCAGAAACTGAATCCAGTGATATGACATATTGGGGCATCGGTTCAATTGACATTAACATTTCATATATGTCCTCATTGCGGAGCCCATCTAATATAGCAGCCGCTGATTTGCTGATTTTATAAATTGGCATTTGATCAGCATAATATGTTTTTTTGAAATCAATGCCTTTAGTGGTCATTGTTCGCTCAAATAATCTTTGCAAAGAAATATTGATTTCATAATCTTGAAAATCAATTAGCTTTACCTTATATGATGAATCGGTATCATCTAATTCGATGTAAGGTCTAAATTCTTTGAAAGTTTCAAGGCAAGATATAGCATAACTGTTTTGCTGATAATTTTGTAGTTTGCTAGATATTTCGTTCATCTGGGAAACAGAATCAAGCTTCACAATTAGTTCATCTGTATTAGCTAAACCTATAATACTACTTTTGTCTGTCGTTTGAAACAAAGAATTAATGTCTTTTCTACGTGATTTAGCAGTTGAATTATCATTCATTTTCGCAATAAAAACAAATGGTACCGCAGAATTTCTTTTTTCACGCTCTGCTACATTATCTGTAAATTGTGCAAATGATGATAATAGATCAGATGATCTTTTAGCCAATTCTTCTCCTGTAAGAACCCACTTTGGCGGCTCAGAACTTCCTGCGCCTTCGACTTTTAATTCGTCTACTTCTCGTGGGGCAAAAAACTTTATTGGCAATTTTTCATTTTCCATAGTATATTAACCTTCCTTTCTATCAATGCTTTTTGAAACACTTTGTATTTTTCGAAGTGGTATTGCTAATCCTTCGTTTAGTTCTTTATGAGTTACACCGTGAGATAACAAATATGATATAAACTCATCTTCATTATCAATAGTATGATTTCGGTGAAAGTAAATTTCTTTTATCACATCACAATTAGTAAGACAATCTCGATAAGATAAAATTACGTTTCTTAGTGCACTAAACAAAACGTTTTTTATATCAGCATGACTTAGTCCATAAAATGCATCCACAATATAATCACGTTTTTTGGGGTTGTCTAAGAAATTATTTTTTCTATCGTACAATAATGATTTAAGTAATTCCGTGATTTCTTCCTTTTTGGGTTTTTCTAATGTTATAACGGTTGAAAACCGACGCCAAATTGCTGGATCCAGTAATTCATGATGATTTGTTGCCGCAATAAGTATGCTATCTGTACTAAATGAATCAATGTTTTGAATAAGACTATTAACTACTCGTTTTAGTTCTCCTAATTCATTCTTATCATCTCTTAGTTTTGCAATTACATCAAATTCATCTAAAAATAAGATGCACTCTCTTCTTGAAGCAAAATCAAAAATTTTTCGTATATTTTTTGCAGTACTACCAAGCAAAGAAGACACAAGCCCATCAAGTCTCGCTGTAATAAGTGGAAGTCCTGTTACACTAGATATGAATTGGGATACTGTTGTTTTTCCACATCCAGGAGGACCATAAAGCAGCATTGAATTTGACACATCGATTCCAGATTTTAGCAGAGTTTCTCTTCGCTTGTATGATTCTATAAAACTGTTAATTGCTTCTTTAGCATACCTATCAAGAACAACTTGTGACGCTTCTACTTGAGGCATTGTAATTTCAACCATCTCCATTCGACTTTCAGTATCCACAGGTTTTGCTGAAAGGCTATCAAGAGATGTAAAGCTTGTGTTCTTTTTGTTTAGTGCTGTTCTTATTCTTTTAGCCAATGATAGCTCTCCTTGTTGTTCAAGATTATTTGCTAAAACGTTGGCATAGTTAAATACTTTTTCTTTATCATTAGCCAAGCCACCTTCTATTATTTTTATTATTTCAGTATACATTGTAAACCACCTCGCTTGTTATTATTATACACAATTTTATTAACGATGTCAATAGGTTTGTTATTAAAAGTTTTATAAATGTTGTTGTATACCCCCAAAACGTTGTTGCATGGAGAATCATTGTTATCAACAAGACTGTTTGTGAATCAGCAACTATTTCTATCTGCACACGATTCTAATCCCTAATAATCCCAATACAACAATTATATATTTATCATTATTGTAACCAAACTATCATTTTTCATAACAGTTAGCTGTCGGTGAGTGATAGGTCAGGATAGCTGCGCCCATACAGACATATTTTGAATTTCTCCTGTGAGCGGAGGTCTTTGCAAGTGTATGAGTTGAAATTATATTTAGTAATTTTTTATTAACTCCGCACACAGAGATAAGGTATACTTTACTTTCATATGTTTTCGTAATACTATTTAGCAAACCTAAATATTAACTTTTTGTAAATAATACTGCTGTAGTATTGACAGCTTAATACTACAGCAGTATTATATAAATATAGATACTACAATTGTCTTAAAGGAGACTTTTTTATGAAAACAAGGCTTGTTGATTCGGAAATCAAGGTTATGAATGTTATCTGGCGTGAAGGAGATATTCCCGCAAAAGATATTGCAGAAATATTGACAGATGAATACGGCTGGAATGTAAACACAACATATACACTTATAAAAAGATGTATAAAAAAGGGAGCAGTTGAGCGAATTGAACCAAATTTTATTTGCCATGCCATTGTTCCTAAAGAGGAGGTGCAGGAAGCCGAAACAAACGACTTGATTAATAAAATATACGATGGCTCCGTTGATAAGCTGTTTGCCGCTTTGATAGGTCGAAAGAACCTTTCAAAAGAGCAAATTGATGAACTTAAACAACTTATTAAAGATTTGGAATGAGCAGGTGATTTTATGACTCTTGCGGAGATGAGCTTTGCGGGAACTGTTATGATTTTTGTTATTGCGGTTATAAGAGCCATAGCTGTTAATAAACTGCCGAAAAAGACATTCCTTCTGCTTTGGGAAATTGTTATGCTGCGGCTGATTATCCCTGTTTCAATACCGTCACCGTCAAGTATTTATAAGATTACCATTTATAATGCTCCATAATAAATAAAGCAGATTATGACTGACATATTATTTTCAAAACATTTAGCCAGCTCATATAGGTTATGATTTTCGAATTGTGTCCCAAGTTACGATGCAATACGACGGCACAACCGCTTAATTGCCAGAAATCATAAAAATTGTCGCTGTCAAGGTCGTCTTCGACATTCATTTTAACCTTGACAGCGATATTTTTATGATATAATGCCAGAACGATTATGACGTCTTTCGACATTTACACAGTTAAAGAATCAGACTCTTCAAGTGCGGGAAATCATCAAATAATATACAACACTTTCAGGCAGTTCTATGCACATAACTCCCCATATGTTCCGTCACTCCTTCGCAACCTTGCTTCTTGAAGAAGATGTTGATATACGCTACATACAGAAAATACTCGGTCACAGCTCTATTACTACTACACAGATATACACCCACGTTGCAATGTCAAAGCAAAAGGAAATTCTTTCGGTTAAACATCCACGGAACAAAATTTGTGTGTGAATTTCAATTTATTTTTTCTGAGCACTCGTCAAAATCGCACAATATATATTGTCCTATCTATTGCTACGCCAATTAACTGATGAAGATTTATGCGAAGAACCGCTGTCTAAAGACTAGAAAGAAAGCCGCAGGACTATGCGGATATTTCAAGGCTTTCTGACGACGTATTTCGGCAGCGGGGCAAGCAGAAAATTCAATAGTTAATTGGGGGGAGCAATAAAATGGAAACTCTCCCTTTCCTTTATGTCTTGGAATTAGTAATGTGAATGAAAAACTCTCTACTGTTTTGAGTCGAATTAAATTGTTGTTATATTCAGAGAAACGGTTTGACGGTTGTGTTCATACTATTAGAAGTATGCTTTTTTATTATGTAAGAATCATGCTTTTATTTTCCAAACAGATTTGACAAAGATTTCTCATCGTTAATTGTTATTAGTTTAAACTCTTCGCATGCTTTTTCAATTGTTTGATAAATTTTATCATTGGACACTAAAGTATCATTTTCACCTAAATAAAGTAAATGTAACAAATCACATGGATTATTTTTATCACTCGTATTACCATTGATAAAATATGATTTTGCAAAAATTGTAGCTTGCGCTGTCATAAATAATTTGAAATTGTATTTTAAGAACAATTGGTCAACATATGCTTTACACTTTTCTATTTCATGTGTTCCTATAAATGGCTCAGCATGGTTAAGTCTTTTTTGATCTATACGTTCATCATAATATTTCTGCCAGAAGTATTCTGCCAAACCTTTTTCACCTTGTTCTTTATATATACTTTTTATATACGCTTTATCTTCATTTTCAAATGAAGAAGATATGGTTTTATTTATCATTGCAATTTGTTGATCCCAACAACTAAGCCAACAGATCGGATTAATTAATTCTTTTTGTCCCTTTTTATTTGTTACGCTAAGCTTATATTGGGAAAACTCATTATAATTTTTTGATTTTATTAATAACCGAAAAGTATCATTAATCATCTTATATGCAAATGGATTATACCCATTTTCTTTTATAAGACTATAAAACAGCTTATCAATCATGGGACCCTTAATTGTCAGCTTTTGCTTTTTAATTCGTTTTGCACAACTTTGTCTCACCACAAACTCTTCTTCATTAATTCCGGAAAGCAATTCAAAGATTGAAAAAATGGACGTATAAACATGTTGATCGCAGTCATAATTAGTCAAATTTCTTAAAGCATTAGTTTCTAAATAAATAGCCATTATATTCACCTTCCTATACTCACATTATTCCATTCAGCTCTTGATATAATCTTTTGGCAAAGCTGTCTGTCATACCGCATATGTAATCAGTAACTAACAAAAGCCTTAAATACAGCTTCTCGTTTTCGTCTTTGTCGTCGGAATAAATTTTATAGATCTGACGGTAATTATCCGAAATCAGATGAATAATTCTTTTATCCATAGGCGAAAGCTCATTGTCTGTATCATAATTAACGGCGGCAGGTACAAATTTATCTAACAGAAAGTTGATTATATTTCCTGCTGCAACTTCTGTTTTGTATATTTCACAGGATCTGAAAACATGATCGCAAGCTATGCTTCCCAATGCTTCAGACAACGCATTTCCACGGGATACAGACATTACTTCACGGTTAAAGGTTCCGTTCATAATGCATTGATAATTCTTTGTGAATCCATAAGATGCACAATAAAGCAGTTGCCCCTGAACATAGATTATCCAGTTCTGTACAGCATTAAGTTCAGGATTCGGCATACTCTTTTCCTTTGCTCTTGCATACTTGGATTCAAGCATAGCAACAGCACTTTGATAGCTTTGCATTTCCTGTTCATCTGCACATTTCTTAATGTAAACTTCGCTTCGCAGTTCTTCAAGCAACTGAGAATAGCTTAAAAAGCCTTTCTTGACTGCATCCTCAATATCGGCAGTACGATATGCAATATCATCAGCCGCCTCCAGTAGAAATGTAAGCGGATATCGACAGTTAACTGCTCCTGTCGATTCTGTTATATCTTCAAAAAGCTCCTGCTCAGCAAAGTAATATCCCATTTTCTTATCCTTGATATTTCCGCTGTGCTTATTTATTCCGCACGATGACACAGGATATTTGATCAATGTGTTCAGCAAAGCATAGGTCAGATGCATACCGTTTTCGTCAACAAGGTAATGCAGCTTTGTCAGCAGACGAAGTGCCTGAGCGTTGCCTTCAAAATGATACAGATCATTTTTCATCTGCTCATTTAAATAATCCTCAACAGAAGTGCCTTTGAATTCTATTTTGGACAGATTATTCCTGAACCAATTGCGAATTGAATCTTCCCCAAAATGTCCGAACGGAGGATTCCCAATATCATGCAGAAGTCCTGCACATTCGAGTATGCTGCACACCTTTTCTTTAATCTCGGGAGTTAATTCTTCATCTCTGTTGTTATCAATAAGGTACTGAAAGGCTGTCTGTCCTAAGGATTTTGCGAAGGAGGCGACCTCCAGAGAGTGAGTAAGCCTTGTACGCACAAAATCACTTTTATCCAAAGGAAAGACCTGCGTCTTATCCTGCAAACGCCTGAATGAAGCGCTACAGATTATTCGGTGATAGTCTTTCTGAAATTCATTGCGCAGATCTGTTTTGTTTACACTTTTAGATGCTGATTGACGCTTTTCACACAAAAGCTGTTTCCATTCCATAATAGTTACCTCACTTTGAAATTAATTATTATTTATAACCGCATCTGCCCCGTCTTCAATAAGACAAAGCTCGTCATAAAGAAGGTCAGCCTGAGCAAGCGCATTATCCATTCTGCACATTTCGGAAGAAATCTCCGCATACTGCTTTAAATAATCAAGCTCGCTCATATTTCCCGTATCATAAGCAGTTTTCAGAATATCAAGCTTATCTTCAAGCACCGAGTTATACTCTCTGCAGGAAATATATTCCGTATAAGCCTGCTCATAGCTTGAAACCATTTCTGTTATCTGCGACTTGTATTCATTTTCCTTTATCTCGAAATTCAGCTTGTCGATCTCATAGGAATTGCTGTAGGATTTGTATATATCGCTGTCCTTGCCGTAAATGCTTTTGATTTCTTCAAGATAATCTTTATCAAAATCTATAATTTTTCTTTGCTTTTTTAACTCAAAGCTGTTTTTGGAGAAATCTTTGTAAAGCTTGTCCGCATCAAAAGCCCGATAATCTATGCTTTTCGGCAATTCACATTTAACAGAAAACTTTTCGGTATCCTTATACTGATTGAGAAGATCCGATATTTCTCTTGTTTTGCTCTGGACAGATTTTTCTGCTGCCGATAACTCGTTTTCAGCCATTTGCAGATTGATCTGGGCAAGCTTGCAGTCCGTTTCCGTTGACTGTCTGTTTTCAAGCTTGACCGTTTCAACTTCTGCATATTTTTTTAAATAATCAACATTTGCTTGCAGAATACCGACCTGTTTTTCCAAGCCGCAAAGCTCATAATATTTCGATTTTAGTTCAAGATCGGTGAGTTTTCTGTCAAGCTTTTCCTTGTCCTCATCGTAGTATTCAAACTCCATATCTGCAAGCTCGGACTCCTTTTTAAGCTCGGCAATTTTCAGCTTGTACTCATAATATTTGCTGTCACTCTGAGATGTTTTTTTCAGCATCTGCTCATAATATTTCAATTCATATTCGGTATTATCTGCATTTATCTCCGCATTTTCCTTTTCATATTCATAGATTTTATAGGAGTAGGTATTCTTTTTGGCAAATTTCTGCAAAGCTTCAAGGCTCATATCTGCACTCAGCATTTTTCCCACTGCAGCCGCAGTAACCGACAGCGACATTACCGCTGCGATTGATAACGCACACGCAATAATTTTCTTTCTCATATCCAATTCCTCAATCATCGATAAAGTCCAGCTTTTCAAGAAGCCACCAAATAATTTTTCTCTGCTTTGTGACAACCCTTGCTTCGCATTCCATACCCGAAACAAGTTCAAGTCCAAGGGTGTCATCAATGCTCACCTCTGCAACATAATATGACATTCCGTTTTCGCTTGAACGAACATCGGCAGAAATACTTTTTACCGTTCCCGCAAGCTCTCCGTACTCCTGATAAGGATATGCAGCAAATCGCAGACGAACCTTCTGACCTATTTCTGTTTCGCTTATATCGGCAGATGAAAGATACATCGTAAGCTTGTATGCCCCATCAGTATCGGGAACTATAGTTGCGATAGCCTGACCGCTCTGAACAAGATCGGCTGTACTTAAATCGGAGTACATATTTATCGTTCCGTCAATTGGTGCAATTACCTCGGCGTTTTTGATATTAAGCTCTATATCAGCGATCTGCTTTTCGATAGAAATAATACTTGTCTCATTGGATTTTATGCTGTCCGCAATTCCCGACAACATTTCAAGCTTTATATTTTCCGCAGCAAGCTGTTCATCGTGACTTATCTCCGAATATGAGGATAAGCTTTGATTCCGGCTTTTTAAGCTGTATTCCAGATCGGAAATATTCTTTTCCGCCGCTGTGATTTTCTGCTCGATGTTCAACTTGAATTCGCTTATGTATTTGTCCTTTTCAAGCTTTGCATTTTCATGGCTGCGACAGAAGCTGTCATACTCGGACTGAGAAATTCCGCCTGCCTTGAAAAGCGGTTCTGCATTTTCTTTATCTGATTTTTTCTGATTTATATTGACATCATATGCATTTATAGCGGCTGTATAATCGGCATACTGCATAGCATATACGCTTGATTTATCTTCAAACATATCCGAATTTGTTTCAACAGAGCTTTTCAGCGTTTCAAGTCCCGACAGCTCTTCACGATATATTGCAAGCTGACTTTTTATGCTTTCAGCGGAGATGACAGCGCTGTCGGCTGCATTGTCTGTATCGGCAGAGGTATTTTTATATTGCTCGGAAAGGCTCTGCAAATCTGAAATGTATTTCTCATATTTCAGATAATATGCCGATTCATCGGGTGAATTTTTATCAAAAAGATTTTCTCCGTTTGAGATGCTTTCTTTGAGCCTGTTCAAATAACCATTTTCCGCTTCAATGCGCTGTTTTTCTTTTTTGTATGCAGAAAGCGACTGTTCCAGCTCAGCATTGTCAAGCTTAAACAGTAAATCTCCCTTTTTTACATTGTCACCCTCTGATATATTCAGCGTTTCAACACGTCCCGTCATAAGTGTGCTTATGGTGCTTACGTTTTCTCCGGGGCGAACAATTCCACTTGCCTTGATAAAATAGTCAATCTCTCCGATACAGCACCACGTCAGAGCAACCGCAAGCAGCAGAACAAGTATCCAAGTAAATATGGGCATTCCCTTGTTAGGTTTTTCGTGCAGCATTTCTACGCTGTCCGTTATCTCATTCATCGGCAGTATTACTTCCTTTGTCATTTTCATCTTCCTTTATAAGTTCAAGTGTTTCTATGAGAACGTTGTCCCATTTGAGGCGGTTTTCGTAGGTATAGGGGTCTTCGCCGTTATCAATAAGTTCCTGCTGTATAATATAATTTTCAATTGACAGTTCGGAATAAATATCGGGTGAAGTACCATAAACTGAATTATCAGTTCCATCATTATTATTTGCTTGACAAGGTGTATATGTAAATAAAATTCTACTATTAGGCAAACATTCCATAGCGTATGTTCCTGTTAATCCTTCTCCACCTGTATTTGTACCTACAACAACTCCTATATTATTACTTTTTATAACATTTGTAAAATTATCGGCAGCAGAACCTGTTTTTGAAGAAACAAGTAAATATAATTTAGGAGAATTAATAATATTTCCACCATTATACTTAGCGGTATCCATTATTATCAAATCTTTATTATCTTCACTAAAGGTATATGAGTACCCATATCCAGCTTTATCTTCATGAAACGCATTAAAAAATTTCTTGTTTGTTTTTGTGTTAAGCATTCTACATTCTGTTTTTTGTTCAATATCAGTGTTTGATATATATTTATAGACAAAATTATTTGCAAATTCTATTGTACCTCCGGGATTATCTCTGATATCAATAATTATATTAGAACTGTTTGAAATCATCTGCATACCTTGAGCAACTTCTATTGCATTTGCCCCAAAACTATCAATGTTAATATATCCGATATCACCTGAAACACAAGTAGTTATACGCGACTCTGCAATACTTTGATCATTAAAATAACTACAATACCATGCAGATGTTTCAAGCGTTTCAGAAGTATAGAATTTATAGTTTGATAATTCACCGCTGATGTCTGTAACACCTAAATCCACTGTTTCACCAATAGGTGATGTGCTAAATACCAGATACGGACGATAACTTTTATGTTTTATCGAGTCATATGTTATTTTCCAACATGAAGTGTTGTTTAAGATATACTCATCAATTGACATACCATTAATTGTTTCAATAAAGACTTTATCAATTAACACTGAATTTTCAGAATAACTAAGCACATATCTCCCATCAACATATTTAAACCATATTGTATCATTTATATTTAAATTTGAACATTCATTTTTCAGAATATTCAACCAGTAATCTGTATACCCATCTAT
>CALANW010000035.1 GCA_937926145.1 uncultured Ruminococcus sp.
CCACGCTTTTTAAAGGGTGGCAGGGGGTCAAGGGGGGCAGAGCCACCTTGTCGCTCTCCGCAGAGAGCGAAACTCCTTAAACTAACAGTCAAAGCTTGCCGCAAAAGCGTAATCACTAACAAATCTAAAAGCGCAATTCACATTTCAAAAAGTAAAACAGAACGTGATAAATCGGTCTGTAAACCTATAAAATGTGAATTGCGCTTATTCTTTATGTTCGGAACAACTATCCTCGGCAAATAAACGTGAGGAGCAGAGCGACGAGCGTTTAGCGCCGACGGGATATGAATGGCGGTTTTTCAGTAATAAAATTCTTTTTCGTCAGTCTGAGCCGCTCCGATTTGGAGCGGCTTTTTGTATAGCATTAGTTTCCACAGTCAAAACTATAATAATATGTTAAAAATGTGATAAAAAGCTGAAATTTTCCTGCGGCATTGACACGGGGCATTGATAATGCTATAATATTTTCATTGAACACTTGTTAAGTGAAGAAAAGAGGTGCTATATGGCTGCTTCAAGAAGCGAAAAAGCTGCCGAAACACGCCGAAAGCTTATCGAAACGGCGAAGAAGTCCTTTTCCGAAAACGGATACAACGGCACTTCGGTCAGAGATATCAGCAAAAGCATCGGCGTTTCCGAGAGCCTTTTGTATCACTACTTTCCAAACGGAAAGCGTGAACTTCTTTCCGAGGTAATGAAAAAAGAGCTTTCCGACTTCCGCGAAAATGTCCCCGACAGCGATGTTGTCGATATTTTTGACGGTCTGCCTATCGAAGACTCGCTGAAAAGCATTTATACCCGACTTTCGGGTTTCATAAATGAACATATCGACCTTATCCGAATAGTGATACTCGAAAAGGAAGTCCGTGATTTTATCCGAGCGGAGGATATGAACCGATATCTTGACGGGGTAGAAAATTTCCTGCGTGATTTTCTGCAAAACCGTATGGACAAAGGCGAGATACACGATGTTGACTGCCGCGCCGCCGCTTTGGTGATGCGCTCGATGCTGCTCAATATGGTGCTTTTCAGTGTTCTCGGAATAAGTTTTCCAAACGAAGTTTCGGAAAATAACTGCAAAGAAGTCTTTTTAAAGATCTTGAATTTAAGAAAGGAAGATAGCAACTAATGCTCCAGTTAAAGAACATTGTAAAACAATACGGCGAGGGCGACAATGCTGTAAAAGCGCTCAACGGCGTAAGCATTTCATTCCGTGAGAACGAGTTCGTTTCGATACTCGGACATTCGGGCTGTGGCAAAACCACGCTGCTCAACATCATCGGCGGACTTGACCATTATACCTCGGGCGACCTTGTTATCAACGGCATTTCCACCAAGGATTACAAGGACAGAGATTGGGACGCTTACCGAAATCACACGATAGGCTTTATTTTCCAAAGCTACAACCTTATCCCCCACCAAACTGTTCTTGCGAACGTTGAACTTGCACTGACGATATCGGGCGTTTCCAAGTCCGAACGCCGCAGAAGAGCTATTGAGGCTCTCGAAAAAGTAGGTCTTGGCAATCAGATACACAAAAAGCCGAATCAGATGTCGGGCGGTCAGATGCAGCGTGTTGCAATCGCCCGTGCGCTCATCAACAACCCCGATATCCTCCTTGCAGACGAACCGACAGGTGCGCTTGACAGCGAAACTTCCATTCAGGTAATGGAACTTCTCAAAGAGATCGCAAAGGATAAGCTTGTCATAATGGTTACGCATAACCCCGAGCTTGCCGAAAAATATTCGACACGAATCGTCCGCATCAAGGACGGACTTCTCACCGATGACAGCGATCCGTTTGAACCCGAGCAGGCAGACGCTCCCGTTGATGCAAAGAAAAAGCGCGTTTCAATGTCATTTCTCACGGCAATATCGCTTTCGCTCAACAACCTGCTCACGAAAAAGGGCAGAACCATTCTTACCGCCTTTGCAGGTTCTATCGGCATCATCGGCATTGCCCTTATCCTCTCGCTTTCAACAGGCATCAATGATTATATAAACGAGATACAGGAAGCAACTCTTTCCTCCTACCCTATTCAAATTTTTGAGGAAACTGCAGACACCGCCGCGCTTATGAACGCGATGATGCAGAATTCGCCGAACAAGAGCGACAACGAAGAAGAAACCGAACTTGACAATGTCGTTCACGGAAATACCGCCGTTTACGAAATCTTCAATTCGCTCAATTCCTCCGCAAAGCAGAAAAACGATATGCCTGCGATAAAGGATTTCCTTGATAATGACGAAACCATTCAGGAAAACGCAAGCTCCGTTTCCTACAGCTATGACATTCAGATGCCTATCTTCACCAAAGACCCGTCGGGCAAGATCGTGAAGTCGGACTTCTCCGAAACATTCCAGTCAACAATGGGCGTTGATATGAACGCATCTGCCGCTTCAAGTGCAATGATGAGTATGTCGCCTATGGGAAACATTGAAATTTGGCAGGAAATGCTCCCCGGCGAAAACGACAGCGACGTAAACGAAATTATCAAGAACCAGTACGACCTCGTTTACGGAAGCTGGCCGAAAAATTACAATGATGTCGTTGTTATCCTTTCAAAGCAGAACGAAATACCCGATATCGTAATGTACACCCTCGGCTTCAAAGAGCAGGAAAAACTCCCCGAGATCATGAACGCCGCAATGACGGGCGGTATCATCGATGACTACGGCGTTACCGACTGGACTTTTGACGAAGTTATGAGCAAGGAATACAAGCTCATTCTCCCCTGCGAATATTATCAGAAGAACGAGAGCGGCGTAGGTTATGTTGACCTCACCAAGACCGACACTGGACTTGAATTTATCTACAGCGCAGAAGATATCGGCACACCGCTCCATATCTGCGGATTTATCCGTCCTAATGAAGACTCCACAGCCGCTATGCTCACGGGTTATATCGGCTACACAAAGGCTCTCACCGACTACGTTATCGACACAACAAATTCAAGCGATATCATTGCCGAACAGCAGAACGATGAAAGCACCGATATCCTTTCGGGCGACCCGTTCAAGACCGACGATTATGTTCCGCTTTCCGATGAAGAAAAGGCAGAAAAAGCTAAGGATTATATCGAAGGTTTGAGCGTTTCCGATAAGGCTAACGTCTTCCGCTTCGTTATGTCACAGCCGAGCGAAGACGATATGAACGCCTATGCCGACCAGTTCCTCGCAAATGTCACAAGAGAACAGATTGAAGAGCAGATGGCAGGTCAGTACGCCGAAGAAATGGGCGTTGAATCCGCCGACAGCGTTAAGAGCTATATCCAGCAGATGAGCGACGACGAGCTTTTCTCTTTCGTCCGTGAAAACGTAAAAGAACAGTATGCACAGCAGTACGCCGAGCAGGTCGAGCAGCAATTCTCCGCAATGACTGCCGACCAGATCGCGGCAACAATGTCCGTTACTCCGCTCACCGATGCGCAGTACGCCGCAATTTTTGACGAATACACCCCCGAACAGCTCTCTGACAGAACATACGATGATGTAATGGATATCATCGGCAAAGCTGATTTTGACGAGCCGTCCACTATCAATATCTACGCAAGGTCATTCGAGGAAAAGGATAAAATATCCGACCGCATAAGCGATTACAACGACAACGCCGCAGAGGAAGATCAGATACACTATACAGACTATGTCGCTCTGCTTATGTCCTCGATCACAAATATCATCAGCGGTATTTCGTATGTCCTCATCGCATTCGTTGCAATTTCGCTCGTCGTTTCCTCAATTATGATAGGCATTATCACATATATCTCCGTGCTTGAAAGAACAAGAGAAATAGGTATCCTCCGTGCAATAGGCGCATCAAAGCACGATGTTTCGACCGTGTTCAACGCAGAAACATTGCTCGTGGGACTTACCTCAGGACTTATCGGTGTTGCTATCTCGGCACTTGCGCTTATCCCGATAAATGCTATCATTTTCAAACTTACAAACATTGAGGGACTTAAAGCAGTCCTGCCCGTGCCCGCAGCGATCATACTTGTAGCAATAAGTATGATACTCACGCTTATCGCAGGCGTTATCCCGTCAAGAGTTGCATCGAAGAAAGACCCTGTTGAGGCACTGCGCACGGAATAATGCGTAATGCGTAATTATTTGCATAACTAACATTTGTTTGGCGTTGCGAAGCCAACTAAAGTTTACGTCCACGCTTTTTAAAGGGTGGTGGGTGTCCAGAGGGCAAAGCCCTTGGTCGCTCTCCGCAGAGAGCGAAACTCCTTAAACTAATAGGTAATGCATTGTTTCAATAGCATAATCACTATCAAATATAAAGGCGCAATTCACACGAAAAAGGTTAAACGAACTATGAGAAATCAAGTTTTGTAAACCTAAAAATGTGAATTGCGCCATTCTTTATGTACAAAAAACTATCCTTGAAGCCAAAATACACAAATGAAGTGAGTGTATTTTGGCTTCAACGCAGTATGAACAGCTATGCTGAATGTGCAGATACGGAATCCGCCCGCTGCAAGCCTTGTATTTTAGGTATTGTTCTTACTAAAAATAAAAGAACCCTGTTTTCAATGGTTTATATCCAAAGAAAACAGGGTTCTTTTTTAATGTGCATCAAAATATACGAAACGATTCTCCCGTCACCATACAAAAATTGCGGCTTTGCCCGTGAATTTTCGGAACAATATAATTACGCATCGCGCATTACGAATTACGCATTAAATTACCCTTGACGAAGCGCTTTTCTTGGTTTATAATAGGATAAAAGCTTTGAACAATATCGACAGAAAGGCTTGACCGCTATGCGACAGCTTAATTGCTACGATGTAAAGATCGAGTACCTTAAATCTCCCTCACAGATCAGCGATGAGGACATTAAAGTTATTGATAAAAAAAGCGGTCACAGCAGAAAACAGCGGTTTCTTATCGTCTGCTTTATCGTATTTTTATGCGCAACGGTGTATTCGCTTTTTTATGCCCACAAAATGTTCATCTGCTGCTTTATGTTCACCGCTTTTATGCTTGCACTGCTTATCCCGTGCATACGGAATTGGAAAATATACGCCTGCCGCGCCGTTGTGACCGAGAAAAAAGAACGGTGGGCAAAGGTCAGCGGTAGAAACGACCCTGCGGTAATGCCATACTATGCAACAGAAAGCGCTGACCAATCCAAATGCAAAACACACCTTTTTTACAGCTTTAAAAGCTATTATTTCTGCACGGTCAATATCAACGGTGAAATTTTTGAGAATGTCTGCTGCTTCGATAAAGACTTTGATAAGACCGAAGTCGGCGATTCGGTCATTATCGGCGTAAATACGGGAGTTCCGATAGTTTATACTAATTTTTAAACTGAAAGTGTACAAAACAAAAGCTCGCATATATGGCTTTTGCGCCGATTTTTTGTCTACACTTTGATTAAAAATTAGTATTATGCTCTTAACGGAACGATAAATAAACAGAAAGGCTCAGAACGATGAAAAAACTCACTTGCTCCGACGTTGAAAACGAATATCTGAAAAACACCTCGCAGGTCAATGATGAAGACATAAAAATGATAAACAAGAAAACGCGATGCAAGGAAAGCCTTGCGGAAACTATCGTGCTTATCGCAATTTTCGCCGCAGGCGCGGTCTATTCGCTTTTATACAGCAGAGAAACACTTCTCGCAAGCTGTATTATCGTGATAATGCTTTTGTGGGTGCTGAAAAAAGATCTGAAAAAGATAAATGTCACCGCCTGCTATGCTGTTGTGACCGAGAAAAAGGAGCGCTGGGCGAAAGAAAACGCCAAGAAGAAGCCTCATATACTGCCCTACGAAGAAACCGACAGCGTTGGCTCGTCCAACCGCAAACAGCATTTGTTTTACAATATACGAAGCTACTATTTCTGCACTGTCGATATTAACGGAGAGATTTTTGAGAACGTCTGCTGTTATGACAATGACTATGATAAGATCGAGGTCGGAGATACAGTCGTAATTGGCGGAAACACAGGCTTGCCGATAGTTTACAAGTGCGCAGCTTCGGGAAAAGACAGCTGAACGGCTTTTCCCAAAAATTTTTTCAAAACACTTGCCAAAACCGTTTCGGCGTGATATAATTACAGAAAAGGGAATGAGGTTCTCCCTAAGCATTTATTTGCTTGAACCGCTTGGATAATAAGCTGATGACTTCTGCGAATTTTACGCAGAAGCTATCGGCTTTTTTTGTTGCAAAAAATTTGAAAAGGAGCTTTTTCTATGCTGTTAAGTGTCGGTCTTATTCTTTTGGTCGGAATGTCGCTGGGGTGGCTTTGTAAAAAGCTGAAACTGCCGAGCCTGCTTGGAATGCTGCTGACGGGCGTTGTCCTCGGGCCTTATGTGCTTGACCTGCTCGACCCAAGCATACTTAACATCTCGGCGGAGCTGCGAAAGATAGCTTTGATAATAATTCTGACGAGGGCAGGACTTAGACTTGATATTTCAGAACTGAAAAAAATAGGCAGACCTGCCGTGCTGATGTGCTTCGTGCCTGCGAGCTTTGAGCTGCTCGGAATGATGCTCATTGCGCCGAAGCTTATGGGACTGTCCCTGCTTGAAGCGGCGATAATGGGTTCGGTTCTTGCGGCGGTTTCCCCTGCCGTTGTCGTTCCGAGAATGGTCAAGCTTATGGACGAGGGTTACGGCACTGCAAAGGGCATACCGCAGCTTATCCTCGCAGGCGCATCGGTGGACGATGTGTATGTTATCGTGCTTTTCTCGACCTTTACGGGAATGGCGCAGGGCGGCAAAGCGTCCGTTCTGAGCTTTGTGAACATACCCGTTTCGATAATTCTCGGAATCGCGATAGGTCTTGCGCTCGGCATTGCGCTTGCTTTCTTTTTCAGAAAAGTACACCTGCGCGACACTTCAAAAGTGCTGATAATTCTGAGCATCTCGTTCCTGCTTGCTGCGGCGGAAGATCACCTTACGACCGCAATAACATTTTCATCGCTCATTGCGATAATGTTCCTCGGCGTAGGTTTGCAGAAGAAGAGAGAAGAGGTCGCAAATCGGCTTTCCGCAAAATTCAGCAAGCTTTGGGTCGCAGCGGAGGTCTTTCTCTTTGTGCTCGTCGGCGCGACGGTCAATATCGGCTTCCTCGGAAATGTCGGCGTGAAGGCTTTGCTCGTTATCATCGGTGCGCTTGCGTTCAGAATGTTGGGCGTGTTCGTCTGCCTGCTCGGAACGAAGCTTTCATCAAAGGAAAGATTCTTTGCGATGATGGCATACACCCCTAAAGCGACGGTTCAGGCTGCGATAGGAGGGATCCCGCTCGCAATGGGTCTTGCCTGCGGTGAAACGGTGCTGACGGTCGCGGTTCTCGCAATAGTTCTGACCGCTCCGCTCGGTGCTTTTGCGATAGATTTTTCGTATAAAAAGTTACTGGAAAAAGAGGAGAAAAAAACATTATAAACCTATTGACGAAGCTTTGCTGTCGGGATATAATATATGTGAAATACCGCAAAGGAGATCATTTTATGGCAACAGAACGCAGCGAATTTTCAAACCTGCTCAAAGAAATAAAAATGTCAGAAACATATTCGGAAAAGATACTTTCCGCTTTTGATAATTGGACAAAAACCGATGAAGCGCCGTTTGACATCACACATATAAAAAATGCAAAGCTGCCCGAAAATACTTCGCTCCAGCGGAAAATGAAGCAGTTCGTTCTCGGCGGCGGCAAGCCCGGCATCGGCTGGGGACGCTTGAAAAAGGAAGCTTGGGGAAACTGATATAAGTAAATCGATAAAGGTAATTACACACTTACTTTATGCCGAATTTCAGCAAAACACCGTTTTCAAAACAAGTATTACGCATTAAACTCAGCGTTCATATAATCTACATTTAATATCAAATATATTCACATAAAATTAATATATATAGTGCCGTTTTATGTTATACTTATATGGGAAAAATTTGCGCTTTTTAATTAAACCGATTTTAAAGCGTGATCTCAATATATAAAAAGGAGTTTTTATCATGAATAAGACTTTAAGAAAAGCTGTTATCGCAGGTAACTGGAAGATGAACAAGACCCGTCCCGAAGCTAAGGAGCTTCTCGAAGCTATCAAGCCGCTCGTTGCTAACGCTGAGGGCAAGGTTGAAGTTATCGCTTGCGTTCCTTACACAAACCTTGAAACTGCTGTTGCTGCAACCGTAGGCTCTAACGTTAAGGTTGGTGCTGAGAACGTTCACTTTGAAAAGAGCGGTGCTTTCACAGGCGAAATTTCCGCTGATATGCTCGTTGAAGTTGGCGTTGAATATGTTGTTCTCGGTCACTCCGAGCGCCGTCAGTACTTCGGTGAAACAGATGAGACCGTAAACAAGCGCACAAAGGCTGCTCTTGCTGCAGGTCTTAAGCCTATCGTTTGCGTTGGTGAGCTTCTTTGGGAAAGAGAAGCAAACATCACAGAGGAAGTTATCGCTCGTCAGATCAAGCTTGACCTTGCAGGCGTTTCCGCTGATGATATCAAGAAGACTATCATTGCTTACGAGCCGGTTTGGGCTATCGGCACAGGCAAGACTGCTACTGCAGATCAGGCTCAGGAAGTTTGCGCATTTATCCGTGCAACTCTTGCAAAGCTTTACGGTGCTGCTGTTGCTGACGCTGTTACGATCCAGTACGGCGGTTCTATGAACGCAGGCAACGCTGCAGAACTCCTTTCCAAGCCTGACGTTGACGGTGGTCTTATCGGTGGTGCTTCCCTTAAGGCTAACGACTTCAACACTATCGTACAGGCTGCTGTAAACGGCTGATTCTAACGACTATCAACAGGAGAGAGCGATAAATGAGGGCGGCGAAAAAATTCAGCGCAAAACGGGCGTTCATCGTGCTTTTATGCACATTAGCCGTCCTTTCCGCAGGCTTTTTTGCGACCGACCTTGTCCGCGCAAAGCGGTACAAGCTCCCTCCTGTTTTCTGTTTTACCGTTATCGATTATGGAAATGGCAGCAAGGATCACTACGGTTTAGGCTACAAGGTCTGGGAGGACTATGACCCTTTCGACCGAACGACCGATTACTATGTCGGATTCTGGCTTATCCCGAAATTCTTCTGCTTGTGAAATGAAAGGATTGATATTTATGGCAAAAAAACCAACCGCTCTTATCATTATGGACGGCTGCGGCATCAATAAGGATACCTACGGCAATGCCGTTGCAGCTGCAAAGAAGCCTAACCTTGACAGATACCTTGCAGAATGGCCTCACACAACTATCGGCGCAAGCGGAATGTGCGTTGGTCTTCCTGACGGTCAGATGGGCAACTCCGAAGTTGGTCATACAAATATGGGCGCAGGCAGAATCGTTTATCAGGAGCTTACAAGAATCACAAAGTCCATTGATGACGGTGATTTCTTCAAGAACGAGGCTCTTAATGAAGCTATCGATAACTGCAAGAAGAACGGCACAGCTCTTCATCTCTTCGGACTTCTCTCCAACGGCGGTGTTCACTCACACAACACTCACCTCTACGGTCTTTTGAAGCTTGCAAAGCAGGCAGGACTTGAAAAGGTATTCGTTCACGCTATCCTCGACGGACGTGACGTTCCTCCTACAAGCGGCAAAGACTTCGTTGCAGAGCTTCAGGAAAAGATGAACGAGATCGGCATCGGCAAGATCGCAAGCCTTTCGGGTCGTTACTATGCAATGGACAGAGATAACAACTGGGACAGAGTTGAAAAGGCTTACGCTGCATTCGTTTACGGCGAGGGCAATCAGGCTGACGACGCTGTTGCAGCAGTTGAAAAGTCCTACGCTGACAACGTTACCGATGAGTTCGTTATCCCGACTGTTATCAGCGGCACAGAGCGCATCAAGGCTAACGACAGCATCATCTTCTTCAACTTCCGCCCCGACAGAGCGCGTGAAATTACAAGAACATTCGTTGACCCTGATTTCAAGGGCTTCGAGAGAAAGAACGGCTTCTTCCCCGTAACCTATGTTTGCTTCACACAGTATGATGCAACAATGCCTAACGTTAAGGTTGCATTCAAGCCACAGTCCCTCAACAACACACTCGGTCAGTATATCTCCGAAAAGGGACTCAAGCAGCTCAGAATCGCTGAAACAGAAAAGTACGCTCACGTTACTTTCTTCTTCAACGGCGGCGTAGAAAAGCAGTATGAGGGCGAAGACAGAATCCTCGTTAACTCTCCAAAGGTTGCAACATACGACCTCAAGCCTGAAATGAGCGCTTACGAAGTTACAGACAAGGTAGTTGAAGCTATCAACTCCGAAAAGTATGATATGATAATCCTCAACTACGCTAACTGCGATATGGTTGGTCACACGGGCGTTTTCGATGCAGCAGTAAAGGCTGTTGAAGCTGTTGATACCTGCGTTGGCAGAACAGTTGACGCTATCCTTGCACACGGCGGCACAGCACTCATCACAGCCGACCACGGCAACGCTGATAAGATGTATGAACCCGACGGATCGCCGTTCACAGCTCATACAACCAACGTTGTTCCTCTTATCATCGCAGGTCAGAAGGGCGAACTCCGTGAAGGCGGCGTTCTCGCAGACCTCGCACCTACAATGCTCAAGATAATGGGACTTCCTCAGCCTGAAGAAATGACAGGAAAGTCAATTCTTCTCTAAGAAACAGTAAATTTTGGCGCAGCCTGCAAAGTTTGCGGCTGCGCCTTTTTTGTAAATGGTGGATCAAAATGAACGAACTTAAAGAACGGGAAAAGGAAAAAAAGCAGAAGCTAAAGCAGCTCGAAGCCGAAATAAAAGAGATGAAGCGCGACCACAAGGAAACGTTTGAAACGATGTCCCGCCCCGCTTTAGGTAAAAAAAAGCCGCAGACAAAGCAGCTTGTCTGCGCCGCTGTCGGTGCGCTCATCTTGATATCCGCAGTGCTGTGGCTGTATATATTTCCGCCAACGTTTGACAGATATGCGATCTTTCGGCTTGGAACTATACGATTCACGCGAACTGTATTTTTCCTGCCGCTTGTGTTGTCATCAGTCGCGCTGATACTTTGCAAAAAGCGAAAGAGATATATCATCTCGTTTTTCCCGAGCGCTGTGATAGCAATAATCGGCGCAGTAGTAACAACGAAAACAGAGATGCTTATGTTTCCCGTATGGATATACGCGGTCGCATACAGCGGAATTTTCATCGGAATAGGACTTCTGCTCTTCGCGGCATTTCTTAATAAAAGGTAAAAAATCAAAATGCGCAATTCACATAACTATAGATGTGAATTGCGCATTTTCTTTTTTATACTAAACACCATTTAAAATTTGGAAAAAATCAAGCCGACAATCTTGGATATATGTGATTTCGGCGCAGATTTTTTCCTGTATTTTATTGGTGTTTAGTATTAAAGCGCCAATTTAGGCAAAAATACCACATCGCCATTCAAACGTTGTCGGCATAAAATGTTTATCGCTTCGCTCTGCGCATTTTAAGCCGAGGATAGTTGTTCCGTAAATAAAGAATGGCGCAATTCACATTTTATAGGTTTACAGACCGATTTATCACGTTCTGTTTTACTATTTGAATGTGAATTGCGCCTTTAAATTTGTTAGTAATTACGCTATTGTGACAATGCTTTGGCTGTTAGTTTAAGGAGTTTCGCTTCTGCGGAAGCGACAAGGGACGCTGTCCCCTTGACCCCTGCAAGCCTTTGAAAAGGCTTGACCTAAACTTTAGTTGGCTTCGCAGCGTCCAGACAAATGCCAGATTTACCAATAATTACGCATTGAATTACTGTTTCTTTTCCATATACTCTTTTGAAGCACGGATAAAATCTGCGAAAAGCTTCTGCGGCTTGTTCGGACGGGACTTGAACTCAGGGTGGAACTGTACGCCGACAAACCATGGGTGATCCTTAACTTCCACAATCTCGACAAGGCGTTCATCGGGTGACTGACCTGCAATAACAAGTCCTGCATCTGTGAGCTTGGAACGGAATGCGTTGTTGAATTCCCATCTGTGACGGTGGCGCTCATAGATAAGCGGTTCGCCGTAAACTCTTGCGGAAGTCGTTCCCTCGGTGAGCTTACATGGATAAAGTCCAAGACGCATTGTGCCGCCCTTGTTGGTAACGTCCTTCTGGTCTTCCATAATATCGATAACGGGGTAAGGTGTTTCGCCGAACTCTGTGGAGTTTGCGCCCGAAAGTCCGAGGACATTTCTTGCATACTCAATAACTGCCATCTGCATACCGAGGCAGATACCGAACAGCGGAACTTTATTTTCACGCGCATAGCGGATAGATTCGATCATACCCTCGATTCCGCGGTCGCCGAATCCGCCGGGGACGATGATACCGTCGCACTTTGAGAGCATTTCAGCTGCGTTTTCTCTTGTAACTTCTTCGGAATTTATCCACTCGATATCGATCTGTGCATCGTTTACGATACCGCCGTGGCGAAGCGCTTCAGCAACGGAAAGGTACGCATCATGGAGAACGACATACTTGCCGACAAGTCCGATAGTAACTGTCTTATGTGCGTTCTTTGCACGGTCGACCATTTCTGTCCACTCGGTAAGGTCGGGCTTCTGAACGGGAAGTCCGAGGTGGTAGCAAACGCTGTCTGCGAGTCCCTCTTTTTCGAGCCAGAGCGGAACTTCATAGAGTGACGGAGCTGTAAGGTTCTGGATAACGTCCTCAGGGCGAACGTTACAGAAAAGCGCGATCTTCTTGCGCATATCCTCGGGAATTTCCTTTTCGGAACGGCAAACAATGATGTTCGGCTGGATACCGATAGAAAGAAGTTCCTTTGTGGAATGCTGTGTAGGCTTGGACTTGAGTTCCTCCGAGCCTGCGATATACGGAACGAGAGTAACGTGGATATAAACTGCGTTTTCTCTGCCGACTTCGGTAACTACCTGACGGATAGCTTCGAGGAACGGTGTGGATTCGATGTCGCCGACAGTACCGCCGATCTCGGTGATAACGATGTCGGTATCCTTTTCCTTGCCGACACGGTAAACTCTTTCCTTGATCTCATTTGTGATGTGCGGGATAACCTGAACAGTTCCGCCGAGATAGTCGCCTCTGCGCTCCTTGTTGAGAACAGTCCAGTAGATCTTACCCGTTGTAACGTTGGAGTTAACGGAGAGATTTTCATCGATGAAACGCTCATAGTGACCGAGGTCAAGGTCGGTTTCAGCACCGTCATCGGTAACGAAAACTTCGCCGTGCTGATATGGGGACATTGTGCCCGGGTCGAGATTTATATAAGGGTCAAACTTCTGAATTGTAACGCGGTAGCCTCTTTCTTTAAGCAGACGGCCAAGTGATGCAGCGGTGATACCCTTTCCGAGTCCCGAAACAACGCCGCCCGTAACGAATATGTACTTAATCGGCATAATCAAACGATCCTTTCTTACAAATAAACATACTTTATTCTATTATACCCTTTTTTTATTGAAATTGCAAGCATATTTTCAATATTCGGCACATTTTATATATTTTCAACATATTGCAAACTGTTCTGTAAAAAAAAAGCAGTATGTATCTGCTCTGCCGAAGATGAATTTCCGACAGAGTAAAGAATTTACTTTTCTTTTGACTTAAAAATACAAGCCATAATAAGCGCGAAGATCATAGCCGCAGTTATGCCTCCCGCCGCGCCCGTAAGTCCTCCAGTGAAAACGCCGAGGAAGCCTTTTTCATCAACAGCTTTCTGAACGCCCTGAACAAGAACGTTGCCGAAGCCCGTCAGCGGAACGCTCGCACCTGCTCCTGCAAAGTCAACAAGCGGCTGATACCAGCCGAGCGCGCCGAGAACCACTCCTGCGACGACATAAGCCGTTAAAATTCTCGCAGGCGTAAGCTTTGTATAGTCGATAAGCACCTCGCCGACCGCACAGAAAAGTCCGCCGATGACGAACGCCCAAACATATTCCATTATCATAACGCTTTGCCCCCTTTAAGCTCGTCCTCGATCAAAAGCAGGCGGTTGTACTTCGCCGTGCGCTCGCTTCGGCAGGGTGCGCCTGTCTTTATCTGACCTGCGTTGACCGCCACGGCAAGGTCGGCGATGAAAGTATCCTCCGTTTCGCCGCTTCGGTGCGAAATGACCGCTTTATAACTGCTGTTCTGTGCAAAATTTATCGCGGTCAGCGTTTCGGATAGCGTACCTATCTGATTGAGCTTGACAAGTATCGCATTAGCCGCGCCAAGTTCTATCCCCTTGCGAAGCCGTTCGGGATTCGTGACGAAAAGATCATCACCGACAAGCTGAACTTTGCCCCCAAGCTCCTCGGTGAGCTTTTTCCAGCCGTCCCAATCGTCCTCGTCGAGCGGATCTTCGATCGAAGCAATAGGATAAAGGTCGCATAAGGTTTTCCATTCGGCAATAAGGTCATCGGCAGTGCATGGACGCTTTTTCTTCGGCATAAAATATCCCCTGCCGCCGTTCGGAGTTTTCCATTCGCTCGCCGCAGCATCAAGCGCAAGCACGAAATCTTCACGGGGACGATAGCCTGCCCTTTCGACCGCTTCAAGTATCAGCTCGATAGCTTCGCGCTCGCCCGTAAGGTCGGGAGCAAAGCCGCCCTCGTCACCAACGCCCGTTGACAAGCCTTTCTGTTTGAGAATAGCCGCGAGCGAATGATAGACCTCGCAGCATTGGCGCAAACCCTCGCGAAAACTCTGCGCTCCCCTCGGGATTATCATAAATTCCTGAATGTCAAGGTTGTTCGCAGCGTGTGCGCCGCCGTTGAGAATGTTCATCATCGGCATAGGCAGCTTTCGTCCGTTCGCACCGCCGAGAAAGCGGTAAAGTGGGATATGATAGAAATTCGCAGCCGCATTTGCGCAGGCAAACGAAGCCGCAAGTATCGCATTTGCGCCGAATTTGCTCTTGTTTTCCGTTCCGTCAGCCTTTATCATTGTGCTGTCAACGTGAAAAATATCCGAAGCATCCAGACCTTTCAGCGCAAGGTTTATCGTGTTACTTACATTTGAAGCCGCACTCAAAGTTCCCTTTCCGCCGAATCGTTTTTCATCGCCGTCGCGAAGCTCGTGAGCCTCGAATGCGCCCGTGCTTGCACCGCTCGGAACAGTGCCGACACCGACAGTACCGTCCGTCAGCACCACCTGCGCAAGAACGGTCGGGTTACCTCTCGAATCGATTATCTCCCGCCCAATGACCTGCTCAATGACAGGTCTTGTTATAATATCCATAGTGAAATTTCCTTTCAGATTTTTATGAATATTATAAACCAAAGTTTAAAAGGCTATACATTAAAACGGAATTGTTACAAATACACTTGCAACAATTCCGTATTCAAATTCATATAATTCTTTCAGCCGCCGCCAAAAGCTCATTTTTCTCATTGCGGACTTTTCCGTCAATGTGCATCGAAAGAAGCTCATCAAGAACTTCGCCTATCCTGCTTCCCTGCGCGCCGAGAGCGGCAATGTCCGTTCCCTTTATGTCAAGCTGTGAAACGCTTATGCACTCCTTGTTTTCAAGGATACGCTCAGCTTTCGCTTCCATTGCTTCAAGTATCTGAACTCGCTCAAAACATATACTCTGCTTTGCACGGCTGTCCGATTTCATCAGCTCGGTCAGCTTGAAGAAATACTGCGGACCTATCGTTGCAAGAAGCTTTTTAACGACCTTTTCATCGTCTATCGGCGTTACATAATGGAATCTTATCAGCTGTGTAACGCATTTTATCGTATCGGACGAGAAGTTCATTCTGCGCATTATCTTTTCAGCCATTTCCGCACTCTCGATTTCATGTCCCGGAAAATGTCCGCTGCCCTCTTCATCGAAAACGCAGCATTTCGGCTTTGCGATATCGTGGAAGAACAGTGCAAGACGAACTTCACGGTCGGAAATTGAGTTCTCGACTGCTACAGCTGTATGCTTCCATACGTCATAAATATGGTATCTGCTGTGCTGGTCAAAGCCTACGCACGGTAATATCTCAGGGAAAATCGTACCGAACACATCGGCAAATGACACAAGTATATTCGCAGGAGCGCTTCCCATAATGAGAAGCTCGAACTCCTTTGCCAAGCGTTCAGCCGAAATATTCAGCAGCATATTTTTCATTTCGTGTATCGCTTTTGCGGTCGGCTGGTCTATCTCAAATCCAAGCTCGGACGCAAAACGCAGTGCGCGGATAATTCTCAGTGCATCTTCGTCAAAGCGAATGCTCGGATTTCCGACGCTTCGTATTATCTGCCTGAACAGGTCTTTCTGACCGCCGTAGTTATCGACAATGCCTATCTTGGCGTTATAAGCCATTGCGTTTATCGTAAAATCACGCCTTGAAAGATCGTCGGCAAGGTTCTTCGCATACTCAACAGACTGTGGTCTGCGGTGGTCGAGGTATTCGCCGTCAACGCGGAAAGTTGTTACCTCTACATAATCATCGCCCGAAACGACCGTCACCGTGCCATGTTTAAGTCCAGTTTCGATAACGTTGAACTCGGAAAGGCAGGCTTTTACCTCCTCAGGCTGCGCAGAAGTCGTAACGTCATAATCGCGCGGATCTTTTCCGAGAATGGAATCCCTAACGCAGCCGCCGACGATATATGCTTCATATCCGCTTTTTTCAAGCTTATCCAGTATTTTTTTTACATTTTCAGGAATATAGATATCCATTTATTTCTCCAAGTTATTTCCAACGAATTTTTAAGCTATTGCAACAAATAATAATGTCGTGCCGAAAAGGCAAATCAAACAAAAGGAGATCTTTTATCATGCCTAAGAATCCAAGTATCCATTGCGATGTATCTTCCTGCAAATTCAATATGTGCAACGAAAATTACTGCACACTCGAATCCATCAAAGTCGGAACACACGAACCCGACCCCAAGGTTCCCGAATGCGTGGACTGCGAATCCTTCGTCAAGAAGTGCTGTAACTGATATATCAAAAAACAGCTGATACGGGGAAAATTCCCCGTATTACATATCAGTCAGCAATAAATTCAAATCTTGGCTTGCGAACACCGTGATCGTCAACATCTTCAAGGAACATATCGAGCGGTCTTGCCCATACATCGGGCTTGCCGTCAAGCGACATATAAACTGCTATCGGAGTGCATACCTCGTGATCCTTTGCAATATTGAGAAGAACGTAGTTGCCGCCCTTGAAATGCTTGTAGTGTCCGCCGATAACGGGTGTTCTTCCGTCGGGAACACCGAGCGACTTCACGCCGTTGCCCTTGTCGGCAGCAGGAGTTACGCAGGAAGTCTTGACTTCCTCAGCTGTCGGAGCAGGCTCGGCAGGCTTCTCTGGAGCTGCTTCTGTCGGCTTCGGCTCTTCCTTGGGAGCTTCGGCAGGCGCATCTTCCTTTACGGTAGTAAGCTCACTGTCAACGAGAATCATCGAGCAGTTCTTCGGAACGGTAACTTCGGCATTGCCGTTGTTCACGGTGAACTGTCTGCCCGAAAGTCTGTCGGCAAGCTTCGGATATTTTGTATTGAAGCGGAAAGTATAGTCGCCGTCACTGATATTGAGTGCGATGTAAACTATATCACCGTCTTTTTCACGCTTGAAAAGGAACGTCTGATTTTTGAGTTCCATTTTTGCATAAGAGCCCGTCTGAACAGTCGGAATACTCATACGGATAGCGCCGAGTGCGGAAATATGCTTCAGAAGCTTCTCATTCTGCTCGGGCATATCAAGTTCTATGCACGGACGAAGCGGAAGATCGGCGTCCTCACCCTGTCCCTTTACGCCCTTGATGCCGAATTCACTGCCGTAATAAACGGACGGAACACCGTACATCATATACATCATCGTGTAGCAGCACTCAATATGGTCGGGGTTGCGAAGCACTGACGCAAGACGCGGAACATCGTGGTTGTCGAGGAAATTATACATATATATCTGACCATACTGACCGAGCTGATACTCGATAGAATGGGCAATTTCAAAGTAATTTCTGTCGTTGTGCGAGGAATAGATGCCCTTGTAGCACTGGTAATTGGTAACGCAGTCGAACATTTCGGGGTTTGCCCAGTGAGCGTAATTTCCGTGGATAATCTCGCCCATAAGCCAAAAATCAGGCTTCATTCCGCGTGTGAAATTATGTACACGCTTGATAAAATCATCGGTAAGGCAATCGGCAGCATCGAAGCGGATACCGTCGATGTCCCATTCTTCTATCCAGTATTTGATAGCAGAGAGAAGATAATCTACAACTTCACCGTTGTGAAGATTGAGCTTTACAAGGTCGTAGCAGTTGTTCCAACCCTCGTACCAAAAGCCGTCATTGTAAGCGGAATTTCCGCCGAAGTTAAGTCCGCAGAACCAATCCTTGTAGCGTGAGCCGCCCTTGTTCTGACGAACATCCATAAACTGAACGTTATCTCTTCCGACATGGTTGAAAACGCCGTCAAGTACGACTTTTATGCCATTTTTATGCAAAGCATCGCATACATCTCTGAAATCCTGATTAGTTCCGAGTCGGCGGTCGATGACTTTATAGTCGATAGTGTCGTAACCGTGCTTTACCGATTCAAAAACAGGTCCGAAGTAAACGACATTGAAGTTCATCTCTTTAAGATGAGGTATCCAATCGATGACCTTGCGAATTCTCGGTACAGGAGTTTCGGCAGATTCAGCGCGGGTCTTTTCGCAGCCGCAGAATCCGAGCGGATAAATATGGTAAACGTTGCTTTTTTCTATCCAATGTGACATTACGCACACCTCATTTCATAATCTGTTTATATTATACCATATACTATATATTTTGTCCAGTATTTTTTAGCAAAAAAGCTTACAGATGAAATTCATTGCGCCAAGTTTTGCAAAAAAGTTGAAATCGCGGCTTTTTTGTGCTATAATAACAGCAGAATAATTTGAAAGAAGGGTTGTTTTATGACACAGGATAAAATCGACCGAATAAATGAGCTTGCACGCAAATCAAGAACTCCCGAGGGTCTGACCGACGCTGAAAAAGCTGAACAGACCGCTCTGCGAAACGAATTTCGTGCCGACTTCAAGGCAAATCTTGAATCTCAGCTGAAAAACATTGAGATAGTTGACAATATCGAAGAAGCCAAAAAGATCATCGAAGAGGAAAATAAAAAAGAAAGTCAGGAAGAAAGCAAAGGAGAAAAGAAAGAATGACGAACGGCGTTCCTACCCCCTGCTATATCACGGACGAAGTGCTGCTACGCCGCAATCTTGAAATTCTCAAAAGCGTGTCCGACCGCTGCGGCTGCAAGATAATCCTTGCACAGAAAGCCTTCTCAATGTACTGCACCTATCCGCTTATCCGCCGCTACCTTTGTGGAACGACTGCAAGCGGACTTTACGAAGCGCGGCTCGGCTATGAGGAAATGGGCGGCGAAGTTCACGTTTTCAATCCCGCCTACCGCGAAAATGACTTCCGCGAGATAGTGAAGATCTGCAACCATATCGTCTTCAACAACGTTGCTCAGTTTGAAAAGTTCTACCCTATCGTTAAGGAAAGCGGCAGAAAAATCCACTGTGCTATCCGTGTAAACCCCGAATATTCCGAGCAGGAAACCGAGATATACGACCCATGCGCACCAAATTCACGCCTTGGTTCAGTTGTTTCCGCTTTGCCCGAAAAGCTCCCCGTGGGAATCGACGGACTTCATTTTCATACGATGTGCGAACAGAACTCCGATGTTCTCGTCCGTACATACAAGGTTTTCGAGGAAAAGTTCGGCAAGTATTTTCCACAGCTGACTTGGCTCAACTTCGGCGGCGGACATCACATCACCCGTGATAACTATGACCGCGACGCACTTTGTGACCTTATTTCGGATATAAAATCGCGTTATCCACTTGAAATTTACCTTGAACCCGGTGAAGCTATCGCGCTCAATGCAGGCTTTCTTGTTACGGAAGTCCTCGATGTTTTCCAAAACGGTATGAACATCGCAATTCTGGACACTTCCGCGGAGTGTCATATGCCAGATGTGCTTGAAATGCCATATCGTCCTAACATTCAAGGTTCGGGAAAAGCAAACGAAAAAGCTTACACTTATCGCCTTGGCGGTCCGACTTGTCTCGCAGGAGATATAATCGGTGATTACAGCTTTGACGCACCGCTCAAAGTAGGCGACAGACTTGTTTTTGAAGATATGGCGATATACTCAATGGTCAAGAACAACACATTCAACGGAATACCACTTCCGACAATAATCTATCGCAGAGAAAACGGTGAAAATCAGATAGTGAAATCATTCTCATACGAAGATTTCAAATCAAGACTTTGATAAAACAACAACGAGCAAAAACGCTGTCCAATACCAATTTTTAATCAAAGTGCAGAAAAAATCGGCGCAAAAGCCATATAAGACTGTTAAACAGCTACGAGCTTTTGTGCCGATTTTTTACCCCTTCAGTTTAAAAATTGGTATAAAATGGGCAGCGGTTTTCTGTTATGCTTGAATACACAAAAATGCTCCGCAAGTTTCCCTGCGGAGCATAATTTTTGATTTTCAGTTGTAAGACTTCAATTAGTCGATAACAACGAGGAGGTAAGAACCGCCCTTTGTGAGGTTGAGGTTTACACGGCCTGTTGAAGCAACTGTGCCTGTAGCTTCCTTCTTGAGGGAGCCGGATTCTGTAAGACGGTAAGCCTTAACTGTGCAGCCGGATCTCTTTGTGGAGAACTTAACTGTAACTGTTTCTGTGCCGCCGATAGAACCGTCAGTACCGATTCTAACCTGAGCTGTGCTTACTGTACCCTTGTTGATCTTCTTAGCCTTGTTAACGAGGGATGTCTTAACGTCCTTAACGTTGTATGTTACAGCAACGTTGAGGTCGGAAGTTGTATCAACCTTACCGGGCTTAACTGTAACCTTAGAACCGTTATCGTTAGCGAATACGAGAGTTACATTCTTAGCCTTTGCAGCAGCGAGAACAGCAGCAGGAACTACAGTGCCATCGTTCATGTTGATTGTGTATGTAGCACCGGACTTAGCTCTGTTTGTGATGTAAGCAGAGATATTTGTCCAACCAGCATACTTGGAAGCACCGCTGATAGCAGGTGAACCAGCAGGAACGGAAGTAGTTGTATTGTTGTTCTTGTTTCCGTTGTTGAAGAAGTAGTTGTAGTAAGGATCATCATTTGTAGAAGATGTAGCTTCCTTAACAACATAAGAGAATGTAGAAGCAGTTGTGGAATAAGTACCTGTTGTGGAGTTGAAGTAGATAGCCTTTCCATCAGCTGCGCTGTTTACTGCAGAGTAGTTAGAGCTCTTGGAAGTACCTGTGTAGCCGCCGCCGTATGTTGTAGCAGCAGAAGCAGATGTGTACCAGCTGCCGTTCTTACCGAGGTAAGAAACTTCGCTTGGGTTTCTGTATGCAGCAGAATCAGGATACCAAGTTGTAACTGTTGTATCCTTAGTATTGTCCTTATCCTTATCGGAAGAACCGTTTGTATTTGTGTTACCGCCGTTTGTTGTGCCGTTCTTGAGAACTTCGTAGTTTACCCAGTTAACTGTGCTTCCGAGGTAAACGAACTGGTGTGTACCATCGAAGGAATCATCAGGCTGGATCTCACCTGTAAAGAGGTAATTCTTGTTATCAGTGCGGATAGCGCTTCCAGCCCAGTACTTAGCGTTATCGAGGTCTGTGGATGTACCGCTAATGCCTGTATATGTTGCACCTGCCATTGGGCTGAGTCCGCCGATGCTGGAACCGAGCTTGATAGGAGCATTGTTAACTGTGAAGCCGAGATCAAAGTTAAAGCTGTTAACTGTGAAGGTCTGGTTGAATTCGGAAACGATCTTCGAAGCAGAAGCATTTACAGCAGCGATAGCAGCATTGTACTTGTTATTAGCTGTCTGTGTATCAGCATTGTACTTAGCCTTTGTTGCAGCATCTGTAGGATTTGCAGCCAAATCAGCCTTTGCAGCAGCGAGAGCCGTATCTCTTTCAAGTACAAGTCTTGCCTTTGCGTTTGCAGCAGCAGCATTGATATCATCCTTGAACTGCTTTGCAGCAGGGTTAGCAAGAGCTGTGTAAGCATTCTTGATAGTAGTTACCATTGCATTCTTAGCAGTTGTTCTTTCGCCTTCTGTCTTAAATGCGACAACAACATCTGCACCTGTTCTTGCACCATACTGCTCATCGAGCTTAACTGCAACAGGAGTTGTAGGATCAGCAGCCTGAGGTGCCATGTAGTTCCACTTTGTAGAAGACATAGAAGCGCTAACGCCTGTGAAGTCAGCAGCATCCCATGCAGTTACTGTTGTGCCAGGAGTTGTAACAAGTGAATTGTTTGCTCCAACTGTTACTTCGTTGTATGTAGCAGTAAGAGCAGCGATCTTAGCGAAGTCAACATTGAAGCCGTCTTCCACACCAACAGTTGAACCTGTAGGACGAACGCAGTATGTGTTAGAACCTGTTGCATAGCCAACAGTTGTCTTCATAAGAATGGAGCTGATGCCATCGTACTTAAGTTCATATACGAGGCTTGCCTGTGTTGCTGCGGAAGCAACGATTGCAATAGAGGACATTGCTGTAAGACCAGCAATACCTACAGCAGCGCATCTGCCAAAATAAGTTTTGCTCATATTAATATCTCCTTTTCAATTATAAAATTTACCTTAATCTAAAGTTACAGCACACATTGTCTATAACTGTTCACGAGTTTATTATAGCATATTAGTTCCTTAATTGCAATAGCTTTTTTGACAAAAAATATTACAATTTAATTACACTTTGGCATATTTTGTTCAAAGTTTGTTGCCAAATTGACGGAAAAAGCTCCAAAAGTTACAGCTTTATTTCTGTATCTCGATCTTAGCCGTAAAGTCCGATGCGCAAGGGCGAACATCTCTCGAAGCGAGCATATAAAGGTCGGAGCTGCGACAGGCAAGCTCAGCCTGACGAACGAGCTGAGGAACTTTGAACTTGTCAAGGATATCCTTGAGCGAGCTGGAGAAAGGAATAAGGAACTTATCCATAGGATTTGCAAGCTCGGGGTTCTCCTGAGCTGCCTTGATGCGCTCATTTGCAGCTTCTGCGTTTTCGGAAGCTGCCTTGATGATCTCTGCACCCTTTTCGTTGAATGCAAGTATTCTTCCGAATGTAGGAGGAACGAGAAGATCGTTCTTCTTTATTCCGAGGTACATATTGAGAAGTGCACGGCGGAATTTTGCCTGTGTATAACGCTTTGTATCGACCATTTTGAGGAAGTCTTCAACGGAATTTGCAGCCTTGCCCATCTGTGCGATGCGGTTCTCAACGCCCTGTGCGATGTCGGGAACGTCCTTGATAAAATTAGGTGTAGCGGTTCTGAGGACGTAGAGAAGTTCTCTTTCGAGGTTGTCAAAATATGCAAGGTGGTCTGCATCGTCGTACTCTGCAACAGCCTTAGCCATATCTTCGGGAACGAAAGCGCTGATATCCTCGCCGTTTTCGATCATTTCACGAAGCTTTGAGCCGCTTGCGAAACCGTCAGCAGCTTCATCACTGTCGTGAGCCGCACCTGTGCGCTTTACCGTAAATGCGTCAATGTCAATGCCGAGCACCTTCATTGCACGGAGATATTCAACGGCAAGTGTATTGTTCGGTGAATCAAAAACGCCGCCGATGATAGGACCGTGGTCGTTGGAGATGCTCGTCTGGAGAGCCTCGGGATAGTTCATGCCCTTTTCAAGATAAGGCTTGAGCTTTTCGGGTGTACCAGCTGTAAAAGTAGCCATTGCAGCGTTTTTTAGAAGCTCGATATCTCCACATTCGCTGCCGAAAGAAATGCCGTCAACGCAGCCGAGAGCCGCGAGCATCATAACGCCTGCACGGGCAAAATACTCTGCGCTTGCGAGTGAATATACAACGGGCATCTCGATAACGAGGTCTGCGCCGTGATTAACAGCGATCTGCGCTCTCTTGAACTTGTCGAGCATTGCAACGTCACCGCGCTGAACGTAGTTGCCGCTCATAATGCAGACGATATGGTCTGCGCCATGCTTTCTTGTTTCCTCTATCTGATAGATATGACCGTTGTGGAACGGGTTGTATTCGCATATAATGCCGTATGTTTTCATTAAGCTTGTCCTCCAAATATATCCATATTATAAGAGTATAAATATGGATAAATGATTACAAAAATCTAAAGATATTGTAATTCCCTTGATTTTTGCCGTATAAAGTAATAATATAAGATTAATGCAGTTTTGTCAAGTCTTTTTTTAATATTCGGAAGAAAAGCATAGTCTTTTCCTCGGCTTGACTATATGAAAGGAATGGATATTATGTTAATTTTGGTAGTAAACGCAGGCAGCTCCTCACTCAAATATCAGCTGCTCAATATGGACGATGAGAGCGTTATCGCAAAGGGCAACTGCGACCGTATCGGCATCGACGGTCACATCTCCCACAAGACTTTCGACGGCAGAAAAGTTGACGCTGACTGCTCTTTCCCAACTCATACAGAAGCTTTCGCAAAGCTTGTTGAAGTTCTTACCACCGGTGAAGCTTCCGTTATCAAGTCGATGAGCGAAATTTCCGCTGTAGGCCACAGAATCGTTCAGGGCGCAGAAGTTTTCGATAAGACAACTCTCGTTACCGACGAAGTTATCGATAAGATAGATGAAATGAAGGAGCTTGCTCCCGTACATAACCACGCTCATGCACTCGCACTCCATGCCTGCCAGAAGGTTCTCCCCGAGGGCGTTCCTATGGTCGCAGTTTTCGATACGGCTTTCCACCAGACAATGCCCGAAAAGGCATTTATGTTTGGTCTTCCTTACGAGGATTATGAGAACTACCACGTCAGAAAATACGGCTTCCACGGCACATCTCACCGTTTCGTTTCCCACGCTCTCGCAGACGCTATGGGCAAGGATATAAAGGATCTCAAGATCGTTTCCTGCCACCTCGGAAATGGCTCTTCGATCACAGCAGTTGACGGCGGCAAGTCCGTTGATACATCTATGGGCTTCACTCCTCTCGACGGCGTTCTTATGGGAACAAGAACAGGCGCAGTTGACCCCTCCGCTGTTACATACATTCAGGAAAAGCACGGTTTCTCCGCTGCTGAAATGAGCGAATATATGAACAAGAAGTCAGGCTTCCTCGGCGTTTCGGGAATCTCCAGCGACAACCGAGACATCACAGCAGCCGCAGAAAAGGGCGACAAGAGAGCTATCCTCGCTTCCGAGATGCTCCAGTACCAGATCAAGAAGTACATCGGCTCTTATGCAGCAGTTATGAACGGTCTTGACGCTGTCCTCTTCACAGGCGGCATCGGCGAAAACGCTTGGGAAGTTCGTGAGGGCGTTTGCAAGGATATGGAATTCTTCGGCATCAAAATCGATACCGAAAAGAACAAGTCCACAAGAGGCGAGCTCATCAAGATATCCACACCCGATTCCAAGGTCGAGGTTTGGATCGTTCCTACAAACGAGGAACTCCTCATCGCAAGAGATACTCTCGCAATGATAAAGTAATTTTTGCACAAACATATATAAAAGGCTGCTGCGGTGTTTTTCCGCTGCAGCCGTTTCAGATTGTCGGAAAGTGGTTTTGTAATAAAAATAAAGTTTACGTCCACGCTTTTTAAAGGGTGGCAGGGGTCAAGGGG
>CALANW010000036.1 GCA_937926145.1 uncultured Ruminococcus sp.
TATGTACCGTAGATTTGGAAATTCCGAATTCTTTTGCGGCGGCACGGACGGTCGCATTATGCTCGATGATATACTCGCCGAGGACAACGGCTCGGTTCTCCGTATCCGCTTTTGGTGCAAACTTCATTACTCTCACTCCAATGCAAATTTGGTGGGGAAGCACCCCGTTGGCGGTTCGCGATATTGCTCCGCTTTTTCGCTTGTTTGCGGAAAAATGAGTTTATGCTCGCGAACAGATTAAATTTGTGGTTATGTTATTTATATGCATTGGGGTGGGGGAAAATGAATGGGGATCGGTGTTGGTCGAGGTTATTTTGACAGTTTGTAGATCCATATTTTGAGTACGTTAACAAGATTTGTATAGATTATATGGTTATAACAATCTGAAAAGTCCGGAAAATCGGTCAGCTTTAAAGTGCTTGCTGATTTTACTATTGCACACAGCAGTTGTTTGTGGTAAAATAGGGAAAAAGGGGGAGAGCAATGCAAACGGAAATTATTCACTCATCGCCAAGAGGCATGGTTGAACTTATTGATGATAAAGAAAAATACATACGCAGGACGATATATTCCGAATGTTTGGTTTATGATGTTTTGAAGTCTGCCCGATCTGATTTTATACCGAAGATCTATTCTGTAGAAATCGCAGACGGGAAAACTGTGGTATGCGAAGAGTATATTGGCGGAAAAAAGCTTTTGGATATTGACTTGACTGAAAAACAGGCAGAGAATGTAATGATACAGCTTTGTTCTGCGCTTGAAGACATACATAAGCTTGGTATCGTTCATCGTGACATAAAACCGTCAAATATTATGATTGTCAAAGACGGAGAAATAAAGCTCATTGATTTTGAAGCGGCTCGATTTGTTAAGGAAGACAGTGAAAAGGACACATGCTATCTTGGTACGGAGGGTTTTGCCCCACCCGAACAGTATGGATTTGCGCAAACAGATTTTCGTACTGATATTTATGCGGCAGGACAGACGATGAAGATGCTTCTCGGAAGCTTTTCGGCAAAGCCTGTATATAGAAGGATCATACAGCGATGCACTTTGCTTGATCCAGATATGCGTTATCAGAGTGCAGCAGAACTGAAAAGAGCACTTTTAGCTCTTCGCAGAAAACCTTTTTATTTTGCGGTTGGAACTCTTCTTTCGGCTGCGACTGTTCTTGCGCTTGCTATTGGATTATGGCCAAAAAACAGTTCGAATCATGATGAGTTTGATCATATTGAAACTGTTACTGCATCGGTACGGACTGATGATCCCGCAGATTTTGAGGATATTATTAATTATGGTACAAGCAGTGATCACGGTGAGAGTACAGATGTGGTGGTATCATACGATGACAACGGTTTTGTGTATCTTACCGATTTCAATGAGGGATACAGACAAAAGCCCGAACATATTCCGGAATATGATAAGGATGATCAGATATTCTTCTGCGAGGACAGAGATGCTAAAATATTTCTTGCGAACGGAAAAGATTTGTTTAATTATTTTGAGAGCTACACGATCTACACCGACATTGACAAAAGCGGTAGAGATGAATGTATAAGTATCGGTGTTGATACTAATAACCTGCTTGAGATAAGCATTTTAACACCGAAGGCCAACGATACGATGCAGTATAGATTGGATCTTTGTATGTTCACTTTGCAGGATGAGTTTAATTCTTATGATTTGGGCGAAGAAACAATAGTCCAGATAACATGCTTTGAACTTGATGGTGATAATCTGCTTGCAGTAACTGTCGGTGATAAGAAAAATTATAACTTTACAGGATATTTTACAGTAAAAGATGATGAACCGTATTATCTTGGAAAAGCATGGGGAGAAACTTATGCAAGGGTATACGGCAATTCACTTAATGAGTATCTTAAGTTTAACGGCAGAAATATTTATTACTATGAGGAAGAGAAACTTTCTGCAATAAATGTTTATGAATATAACGTCAACGGATGGCCGTATTATGACGATTATCTTATGGATATGATTAACAATAACACTACTCCTGAATGGATATATGATTTCACACATTCTGTTCAATAGTTTATATGTGGAGGGAATAATGAGTATTCTGAAAGAAAAATCAACAGACGAGATGCTGTCAGAGCTTGAAAAGGCGAATGATTATGAGAGTTTTGCGGTGAAAAATAAAAATATATTTATCAAGGGCAGCATATCGGCTTATCTTAATGACCTGCTTGTTCAAAAAGGTGTGATACTGAAAGATGCTGTGAAAAATTCGGGCATTGAAAGAGTTTATGCATACCATATATTTTCGGGGAAAAAACTCCCTTCGAGGGACAAGCTGCTTGCAATAGCGATAGGAATGAAACTCTCGCTTGATGAAACGCAGGCTTTGCTGAAACACTCATGCAGCCGACCACTTTATCCCAAAGATGAGCGTGATTCGGTGATAATATATGCTCTGATAAATGGGTTTGATATTGAAAAAGTATCGGAAATGCTTTTTGAGAAAAATTTTGAATTGCTGTAAAAACAGCCGCTCTGCAAGTGGGGTAGATCTTGCAAGGCGGCTGTTTTTGTGTCCATAATGGTACACCATATTCAGAAAATTTAATGCTATAATAAAATATGATAAAGCTATTCGGTATAAAGGTCGTCGTCGGTGCATGGGATCTCGCCGTTTTCTGCTTCGTAGCGTTTGATTTCCTTTGTGATGAGGTATTCGATCATATTGGTAAGGGATCGTTTATCCTCGGCGGCGATCAGCTTTATCTTGTAGTGAGTTATCGGGTCGAGGCGCATTGTAAATTGGCTTTTTATTACCGGCATTCTATCATCTCCTTGTTGTATTATGATACCATACCGGTTTAAAAATGTATGGTATCATATTGACACCAAGATGAAATAATGATATAATAAAAATATTGATAAAATAAAATGGGGTGTGAAAATGAAAGTTTGTCCAAGTTGTAAAAGAGAAGTCAGTTACGGGCATGAGTACTGCAAATACTGCGGTGCAAAGCTTGATAAGCTTGCTGATACAGAAAACAGTACATCAAGCGAATTTGGGGGACGTTCCGATTCGGAGATCAGACCGATACATATTCTTATAGTGATCGGTATTTTCATAATCATTGGGTTTGCTGTTGTGAAGATAGGAGTGGGGCTTGCGAACTTTATCAGGGAACAAAAATGCATTAACATAGTGAAATCTGGAAGTCTGGAAATGTATTCCGATATGAAACTGGGACCTGCGTTCAATGATTATTTTGCGAATCCTAAATGGGAATACGGATATACCGTTAACAACGATGAAATGGTCGAGTTCAAAGGAAAGTGTAATTATTATGATGAGCCGACCGAGCTGACGATACAGTTTTTCGTAGATTTCAACGATGAAACCTTTACGCTTGAATATGTCGGAGTAGGCAGAGAAGGTTTTTCAATATTTGAGATATATGGTTTGTTTGAAGATATTTATGATAACTATACAGGGGCATAAAAGGAGGAGTGAAAATGGGCGGAACGCTTATAGGAGTTTGGATTTTTTGGACAATTGCAGCGTTTATATTCCTTTGCAGAAAACATTCGGGAAATATTATCGGTATACTTTTGATTTCAGCGGCTTGGGGATTTCTGCTGACATGGCTGACAATTAAATGGTGGTATATAGCGGTGATAATTATAATTATTATTGGTATTGCAGCTTCAGCCAACTCAAACAATAAAACTGCTCTTGGAGTAGCTGTAGTTTTGGCTATAGTGATTGCTGTAATGGGAATACACTATAAAAATGGCAGCGATGATTCAAATAAGGAACGGACAGAGCGGCAATATGAAACAACTCAAACTGTGACAACTGCTGCATCAACACGTTCTTATGAAGAATACGGACGATAATATATAACGGAGTGTGTGATAATTATGAATGAAAAAATAAATGGAGTATGGGTTTTGCGGTCGTCCGAACCGTTGCCCAATGAACTTGCAGGTCTGAAAAAGGTTTATATTGTACTTGCGGTCATTTGGTTGATAGGATATATAACAGATGTGTCTTTTTTCCTTACCATTGGTGGCTGTGGATTGGGGTTATGGTTTATTTTTAACTGTATGTGGTCATACGCAAAGGTCGTAGGTCTGAGAAATGAGAAATTTAAATTTATATCGGGAGTAAGCAGCGCTGAGATCTTTGATAAACTTCAATCAAGACTTATTTCAAGGTATGGTTCAAGTATGCAGATTGAAAGGCGCACAGTAAGTTCAGAGGATATTGTATGTGTTAAATATGGGAATTTCACTTATGAGATACTTCTTAATGGTGATTCGACATTCACGATCCGCTGGGGAAAATCCATTGGAGGATTATTTGCACCCTTTGACAGTTACAGCAATTACAAAAAGGTTATTGTTGCAATGGGTATGATAGGTTATGAACTGCAGCAGGCTTTTGGTGTAGTTTATTCAGCAAGTGACAATTCTCAAAATTATTCATCGACAGACGAAAGAGAATCTATTTCACTTTCAAAATTATCATATGAAAACAACGGCAATAACTTATGGATATGTAAAAATTGCGGTTACTCCAATAGTGCAGACGGTGATTATTGTGTAAAATGCGGACATAAAAAAGAACAATAAAATGGTGTAATTATAGATCAGAAAGTAAATGTAATTGGAGTTTTAAATTCACACGATATCCAATGAGTTTAGATTTTTATTAATTTAGAGCATTTCTATGATTGCCAAAAATCTCACAGAAAGTAGATGTATGAATAAATGAAAAAAACAAAAGCACTTTCGTTTATAGTGGCGCTGTTGCTATCATGTCAACTTTCAGCGTGTTCGGATAAATCCCAAACGTCTGAATTCAATGAAGCAACAGACACGGTACGTTCGTCAGAATCGATCTCGGACAATACTGCTGCTCTTCCTATATATGCAGATTCCGATGATTTGAATGATGCATATAAAGTTACTTTTACTCATGATTATGGTTTAAACGGCATAAGAGAAAAAAAGGAATGGGAATTTGCAAATTCATATATAATGAACAGCACATCTGAAGTTACATACTTCTTTTATTCAGAATATGCCGACAGCAGCTATGGGTTCAGAGTTGAGTATGAAGAAAATGATTACTATTTAGACAGCGGTGTTTGTTTTTATTCGGTAAATACAGCAAAAACACATTACAATGATGTTTTGTCAGATAGTTTACTAAGAAAGCATGCAAATGCTGCTGATCTTTTTTTCTATGATCTCTTTGAATCTGTAAATGAGAAATATTATGACGACAGTGCGTACAGTGAAGAGCTTTTGTATTGTTTAAGTGTTGCTGTTGAAGACGATTCGTCATTTGGATTGGGAAATTCAAATTTTTACAGATTTAAAATTGAACCGGTCGGGGGCTGCGGAAATGCGTTTTCGTTCAGAGAAAATGATACATATGTGGTGGTAGATCCGGAAGCAGGTTATGTTTTGGAAGCAAGCGATATTTTGGGAAGTGATTATGCAGATAGTATTTATTCTTTGATATATGATGAAGCAGCTAAAAATGAATATATTTGGTTGGATAGTCTTAAGGATTGTATTTATACAGATCAGTTTAGTTGGTATCTAAATTCCGAAAAACAATTTGTAGTATCATTTGGAACAGGAATGGTAGCTCCATTCTTAGAGGGAAATGTTGAATACGCAATTGATCTATCCGATGCAAGTTCATATTTGACAACCTATGGGAAAACGCTTACCCAAACTTCAACATATCTTTCAAATATTTACGTTGATACCAATAAACCTATTGCATATTATACAGATAGTGATTTGATCAAAAATTGTTCAGCGTATATCAATACATCTTTATACAAAGAAAGAGAGGCTGATGAGTTTATTGAAAAAAATGGCGGCAAAGATATTACTATCCGCCATGATGAAACAGTTATTGATTATGAAAATACACCCGGTTATAATTGGGTCAATGATTATATCTATTGTGAATCAAGTCAGTATATCGTTCCACAAAAGAACAGGCTTATTACAGTTGAAATAAGAAATCAAAATGATTATGATTTAACCATTAATGGCGTATCACTTTATTTAGTGGATGATGACAATAATTTTTTGCCTGTAATATTTAATAATGGCAGTTGTGTTTATCAATTAAATGAAACTGCGCCGGGATATGGTGAGTATTCATTTGACATAACTGAAGATGACCTGAATTATAAGGCTTTGACAACCGGCAGGTACAAATTGGTTATATGTGCTGACAACGACTATATTATCAGAGATTTACTTATCAATTCGGAATTGATTGAGGAAGACAGAACAGATGGTTGTTTTTCAAGGGATACATTAAGTTTCCTTACCGATGAACAATATGAATCATTCAAGGCAGTCGCATATAACGAATATTCAAATATGGGCGACAGAGGTTCAGCTTTTGAGGGTATAATATTCAAACCAATAAAAAACAACGACAATGAGGTAATATTTAAAGCAACAAGCTTGCGTGGAATAGATCAATCGGTGTTTGAAGATTATTCATTCCATATGGTCAAAACATCTGATGGTTGGAAATGTGATGTATTTCATTATTGGATATAAGCTGACTTTGTATCTTAATTTGTTTATATAAGAACTTGTCAACATAGAAAAAATATGGTATAATAAAAGCTATGAGATACA
>CALANW010000037.1 GCA_937926145.1 uncultured Ruminococcus sp.
AATTTAATGTTATTTTGGAAAAATCTATTGACAAATAGAAAGAATGGTGATAATATAAAACTTGATTTAAGATAGAGGTGCGGTATAGAATAGTAGATGCTGACAGACTGCCAAGTCGCTTTATGCAGCATTGAAAGGCGCAGCCGCCGAAGATGATGATCTTGGCCGATCGTTTTCTGATCATGCATTTAATAGGTGTATGATTGTCATCATACATTACGAATGATGGAGTGCTATCGCATTTATGTGAAGTTATTTCAATATTCAGTATGATGAATCGGTTTTATACCGATTTTTATTTTTATATTAATAATTTTTAAGGGAGAAATCAGAATGAAAAAGTATAACGTAGGTATCATCGGCGCAACCGGTATGGTAGGTCAGAGATTTTCTCTGCTTCTTTCCAATCACCCTTGGTTCAATGTAGTCGCTCTTGCAGCTTCCCCGAGAAGCGCAGGCAAGAGATATGAGGAAGCAGTCGGAGCAAAGTGGGCTATGACTTCCCCTATCCCCGAGAATATCAAGGATCTTATCGTTATGGACGCAACTGCTGACGTAGAAAAGATCGCAGGTATGGTTGACTTCGTTTTCTGCGCAGTTGATATGAAGAAAGATGAGATCAAGGCTCTTGAAGAGCGTTACGCAAAGGCTGAATGCCCTGTTGTTTCCAACAACTCCGCACACAGATTTACACCTGATGTTCCTATGGTAGTTCCTGAGATCAACCCTGAACATATCGAGATAATTGCAGCACAGAGAAAGCGTCTTGGCACAAAGAGAGGCTTTATCGCTGTTAAGTCCAACTGCTCACTCCAGAGCTATGTTCCTGCACTTCACCCACTCAAGGACGAATTCGGCATCGACAGAGTCCTTGTATGTACATATCAGGCAATTTCCGGCGCAGGCAAGACATTTGAAACAATGCCTGAGATCATCGACAATGTTATCCCTTACATCGGCGGCGAAGAAGAAAAGTCCGAGCAGGAGCCTCTCAAGCTTTGGGGCAAGATCGAGGGAGATCACATCGAAAGTGCAAAAGAACCTCTCTTTACAGCACAGTGCTTCCGTGTACCTGTTTCCGACGGTCACACAGCTGCAGTATTTGTAAAGTTTAAGAAAAAGCCAACCAAGGAGCAGATCCTTGAAGCTTGGAAGAATTTTAAGGGCGTTCCGCAGGAGTGCAATCTCCCAAGCGCACCAAAGCAGTTCCTCCACTATTTTGAAGAGGATAACCGTCCTCAGGCTAAGCTTGACAGAATGATCGAAAACGGTATGGCTGTTTCTGTCGGCAGACTCAGAGAAGACAATCAGTATGACTACAAGTTTGCATGCCTTTCTCATAACACTCTCAGAGGTGCAGCAGGCGGCGCAGTTCTCCTTGCTGAACTTCTTGCTGAAAAGGGTTATTTTGATTAATGGATCTTTCGTTAAGAAAAGCAACAGGATCGGATTCGGCGACTATTGCCGCATATCTTAAAAAGCTTGCGAAATTTGAAAAACTTTCCGAATACTGCAATGTCACCGAGTCACAGATCTGTGGCTTATTGAACGAAGAAAACGGTCTGAATGCATTGATCGCCGAGAATAATGGCGTTCCTATCGGAGTTATGTCCTATTATTTCTATAAAATAGCAACTTTTTCGGGCAAACGCGTACTTTATATTGAGGATATTTTTATTGATCCCGAATACAGAAGATGCGGTGTTGGAAAAATGATGTTTGATAGGATCAACGAAATAGGAAAAGAACAACATTGCTCACGCTTGGAATGGAAATGTCTGAACTGGAATACCTCTGCTCAGAAATTCTATGAAGAGCTTGGCGGAAAATGCAATTCAGATGAATGGCTTACATATACGATAAACCTTTAAACCATAAAAGGAGCCTAATATGAAAAACACTATTTTTACAGGTGCAGGCGTTGCTATCGTTACTCCGATGAACGCCGACGGAAGTGTTAATTATGATCAGCTCTGTGCAAATATCGATTATCAGATCGAAAACGGCACAGATGCAATCATTATCTGCGGAACAACAGGTGAATCCGCGACTCTTAACCATGAAGAACACGTTGAATGTATCAAGCGCTGCATTGAACATGTTAATAAGAGAGTTCCTGTTATTGCAGGAACAGGCAGCAACGATACAAGCTATGCTATCGCACTTTCCCGCGAAGCTGAAAGACTTGGTGCTGACGGACTTCTCGTTGTTACACCTTACTATAATAAGACTTCACAGCGTGGACTGGTTGCACACTTTACAGCAATTGCTGACAGTGTAAATCTCCCTATCATTCTTTATAATGTTCCTTCAAGAACAGGCGTAAACATTGCTCTTGATACATATATCAAGCTTGCTGAACACAAGAACATCGTTGCTGCAAAGGAAGCGAGCGGAAGCATTTCTGCTGTTGCAAAGCTCATTGAAGCTTGCGGCGACAAGCTTGATGTTTACAGCGGCAATGACGACCAGATCGTTCCAATAATGTCGCTCGGCGGCAAGGGTGTAATCAGCGTCCTTTCTAACGTTCTCCCCAAGGAAACACACGAAATGACTGAATACTGCCTCAAGAATGATTTTGCTTCTGCAGCAAAGCTTCAGATCAAGTATCTTGAACTTATCAACAACCTTTTCTGCGATGTAAACCCTATTCCTGTAAAGGAAGCTATGAATATTCTCGGAATGAATGTTGGCGAATGCAGACTACCGCTTCTTAAAATGGAGCAGGCTAAGATCGATCTTCTCACAAACTCTATGAAGAAGGTCGGACTTGTTAAGTAAATCTGTTAGGAAGTGAAAAAATGATAAAAATTGCCATAAGCGGCGCGAACGGACACATGGGAAAAGTCATCAGCTCTGTTATTTCGGAAAGAGATGACTGCAAAACTATCGCAGGCATCGATATCAATACCGAAACCTATGCTGACTTCCCTATCGTATCTTCCCCTGCTGAATTGAACGAAAAGCCTGATGTTATCATTGATTTTTCCCACCCGTCAGCTCTTGATAAGCTGCTTGATTACTGCCTTTCAACAGGAACTCCTATTGTTATTGCCACAACGGGCTACAACGAGGAACAGACAGCGAAAATCAAGAAGGCTTCCGAGCAGATACCTGTTTTCTTTACATTCAATATGTCACTTGGAATCAACCTTTTGACAAAGCTTGCAAAGACGGCTGCTGAAATTCTCGGAGATCAGTTTGATATTGAGATCGTTGAAAAGCATCATAATCAGAAGATAGATGCTCCAAGCGGAACAGCTATAATGCTTGCAAATGCTATCAACGATACGCTCAACGATCGCTGTCACTATGTTTATGACAGACATTCACAGCGCAAGAAGAGAGATAAGAACGAGATCGGTATCCACTCTATCAGAGGTGGTACGATCGTTGGTGAGCATGATATTATATTCTCGGGCAGAGATGAAGTTATCACACTTTCTCACCATGCTTCTTCAAAGGAAGTTTTTGCTGTCGGCTCTGTAAATGCTGCTGTTTTCATCAGTGATAAAACAGCGGGAATGTATGATATGTCCCAACTTATCGATAACAAAGCATAATATTTTAAGCCGTTTCGATTTTCTCATCGGAACGGCTTTTTATCGTTTTGATTTAGCTGTGAAGTAATTAAGCTTTACTGCTGAATTTCGTCATTTATCATGTGAACATCGAGCTGATTGTAAGGAATAACGATGTCATTTTTGTCAAATGCGTCTTTTATCTCTTCCAAAAGGTCAAAATAAACAGTCCAATAGTTCTCAGAGTTAACCCAAGCTTTGACAGAGATGTCGATAGAACTTGCTGCGAACGCACATATTCTTACAAATGGTTCGGGAGTTTCGAGCACCTTGCTGTTGTTTTTCAAAACATCGGAAATAACCGAAATTGCTTTTTTAGTGTCGTTATTATATGATATTGACATAACGTGTTCAACGCGGCGTGTTTTTTCTTTTGTGTAGTTGATTATGGTTGCATTGGAAACTATGCCATTCGGAACAAAAATAGATTTATTGTCGTAAGAAACAATATTTGTAGCAAAAACTGATATTTCCTTGACAGTGCCCTCTGTTCCGTTTATTGAAATATAGTCACCGACACGGAAGTTCTTTTCAACAAGCACGATAACTCCGCCTGCGATGTTTGAAAGGCTGCTTTGGAGAGCAAGACCGATAGCGATTCCAGCTGAACCAACAACGGCAATGATCGAAGTCATAGGAACACGAAGTATTGTAAGTACGATTATAATTGTTATGCATAAAAGTACAACTTTTACAAGAGATTTCAGAAAGCCATGTACCGTTGAGTCAATACGGCTGCGATTCAAGCCTTTGGAAAGAAGCTTCATGATGATCTTGTTGATTATAGTGCAGATTATGTAAACAATAATTGCGGCTATAAGCGTTGGAAGATACTCAACAAAGTTTGACCATAGCTTTGAAAAAAAAGATACCTTGATAACGCCGTCTTCAACATAGTCAGAGATATCAGGTACTGCGGATTCGATTTGTGATTCAAGCTGTGATATTAAAAAAGGGGTCATTGTTCTGCCTCCATTCAAAAATTAATATAATTATAGCACAGATCAATCAAATAATAGTAAAAAAGCATACAATATTTGATTAATATTTTCTTAATCGAATATTTGAGCAAACACAGTGATGTTAATAGATAATTCACAGAAAAATGCATAAAAGTTTGTTATTTTTTTAGCCATAAAAATCTTGCTTTATTGTCGGAAATAGGTTATAATAATATAGATATTTTTTTTAAAGGAGATGTGGAATTATGCAAATGGAAGGCTCTTATGTAGCTGCAGTTGTACTGACAGGTCTTATCGTTGTATTCATTGCACTTGTCATTCTTATTGCATTCGTTTGGGTAATGGGTAAGATCTTTGATGCTTTCAAAGGCAATAAAGATAAGAAAAATGACAGCGGCAAGAAGACCGAAGCTGTTGCAGTCAAAGCTCCTCAGGCTTCTGCTCCCGCAATGCAGATCGAGGACGGCATCAGTGATGAGATAGTTGCTGTTATTGCCGCAGCCGTTGCTTCAATGTCAGGAAATTTTGCGATCAAAAGCGTAAGAAAAGCCTCTCCCAAGACATCACGCAGAAGTGCTTGGGGATCACAGGGTATCGCTGAAAGTACCCGAGTATTCTAATAGAAAGGTAAAAACCAAAGATGGAAACTTTTATTCAATCCATTAAGGGACTGATCGATACCTCGGGTATTGTCAATATGACATTCCCGTCTGTTATAATGATCTTGATCTCTTTCGTGTTCCTGTACCTTGCAATCAAGCATCAGTTTGAACCGCTTCTTCTTTTGCCTATTGCTTTCGGTATGCTTCTTACAAACCTTCCGCTCACAGAAATGTATCACCCTGAGCTTTTTGATATCAGCGGCGGACGCCAGCTTGATTTCGGTGAGATATTACATAACGGCGGTTTGCTCGACTTGCTGTATTTGGGCGTAAAGCTTCAGATCTATCCTCCTCTCATATTCCTCGGAATCGGATGTATGACTGACTTTGCTCCTCTTATTGCAAATCCTAAGAGCTTCCTTCTCGGTGCTGCTGCTCAGGCAGGTATCTTCCTCACATTCTTGGGCGCTGCTTGGCTTGGATTCTCACCTCAGGAAGCCGGTTCTATCGCTATCATCGGCGGCGCAGACGGTCCTACTGCTATCTTCGTTTCAAGTAAACTTCTCCGAAGCGGTGGATTTGACATCGATACAGGTACGATCGCGCTTGCAGCTTATACCTATATGGCGCTTGTTCCTATCATTCAGCCTCCAATAATGAGAGCTCTCACAACCAAGAAAGAGCGTGCTGTTGTTATGACACAGCTCAGACAGGTTTCCAAGACAGAGAAGATCATCTTCCCTATCGCTGTAACAATAGTTATTGCACTCCTCGTTCCTTCCGCAGCTCCTCTCGTAGGTATGCTTATGCTTGGTAACCTTATCAAGGAAAGCGGTGTCTGCGACAGACTTTGCAAGACTGCACAGAATGAACTTATGAATATCATTACTATCTTCCTCGGTGTTTCCGTTGGTGCTACAACAACTGCTGATAAGATCGTTAATGCTAAGTTCCTTAAGGTTATCATTCTCGGCGTTATCGCATTCAGCATTGGTACTGCTGCCGGTGTTCTTTTCGGTAAGCTTATGTATCTCTTCACAAAGGGTAAAGTTAATCCTCTTATCGGTTCTGCGGGTGTATCCGCTGTTCCTATGGCTGCTCGTGTATCTCAGAAGGTTGGTCAGGAAGAAAATCCAAAGAACTTCCTCCTTATGCACGCTATGGGTCCGAATGTTGCAGGTGTTATCGGTTCTGCTGTTGCAGCAGGTGTTCTCCTCAGCATTATCCCTTATTGATTTATGGTATCAAAAAATCCCGATTTCGTTTGAAATCGGGATTTTTTCTTTTATATTATTATTTATAAAGTGAAACGTTTTGAAAACCGTCAAGAAGTTTATCAAGATACTTAAATGAAAGCTGTGCTCCCTTTGCTACACAGGAAAGCGGATCGTCTGCAACGATGCATGGTACTTTTATTTCACTTGAAATTAGTTTGTCAAGACCATTTATAAGTGCGCCGCCACCTGTAAGATAAATTCCGTTTTTGTAAATATCTCCGACAAGCTCAGGAGGAGTGTTTTCAAATACAGATTTAATGTTTGCGACGATCTCATTTATGCTGTCAATGATCGCTTCGTAAATATCATAATCGGATATCTGAATACATTCGGGAAGTCCCCTGATAAGATGTCTGCCCTTTACAACTATCGTTTTGCTTCCGTCTGGATCGAAAACATTTGCAGCGGATATCTTTGCCATTTCGGCTGTTTTCTCGCCAATGAGAACACGATAGCGGTTGCTGATGTATTTTACAATTTCCTTGTCGAATTTGTTTCCTGCGACTTTTATCGATGCTTTTGCAACAATTCCGTTAAGAGAGATTATCGCTATATCAGTCGTTCCTCCGCCGATGTCAACGACCATATTTCCATTTGGTGCTGAAATGTCAACTCCTGCACCAAGAAGTGCTGCGATCGGCTCTTCGAGTAGATATACTTTCTTCGCTCCTGCAACTTTGGCAGCTTCAACAACTGCCCTGCTCTCAACATCTGTTATTGAAGACGGAACACACATTACGATGTTAGGCATAAGGAGTTTTTGTCCCGTTATTTTTTCAATAAACGCAGTTACCATATATTCTGTCATTTTATGGTCAGAGATAACGCCGTCAGAAAGCGGCTGAACAACGAGAATGTGTTCGGGCGCTTTGCCGAGCATTTTATATGCTTCCGTACCTACTGCAATAACCTTTTCCGTCTTCGTGTTGAAAGCAACGATAGAAGCCTCATTGAGTACAATACCGCTGTTTCCCATTGTAATAATAACATTTGCAGTTCCTAAATCAATTCCAATATCCATTATATGTCATTCCTTTCGCAATCATAGTATTCTTAATTAGATAGTTGAAGCGGCAACCGCTGCGATTATCTCTTTTGCACCCATTTCAAGAAGAATTTCGGCGCAGGAGTTTATCGTTGAACCGGTAGTCATAACATCATCAACGATTATAATTGTTTTGCCTTTGATATCTATGTTTTTGCCCGCTGAATACAAGTGTGCGGCATTAGTTTTCCTGCGAGATGCGGATAGCTTATGCTGAGCAACAAAAGAAATGCTTTTTGTAAGTGCATTCCCGTAAATAGGTATGTTTAGCTGATGCCCTAACGCGTCGGCAAGAACTTCCGCTTGGTTAAATCCGCGTTTGCGAAGCTTCGTTTTGGACATCGGAACGGGAACTATGCAGTCAGCTTTGAATTCATAAGAATCCGTTTCGATATCAGACTTTATTTTTTCGGCGAATAGCCTTGGAAAAACATCATTCTTAGTGTTCTTCAGATAAACAACTCCGCCTTTTGCACTGTCCAAATAGTAAAACGCAGCATAACATCGTGAAAAGAGGTTTTTATTTCTGTGACATATACAACTGCTTGATATATTACCGCAGCCGCGGCAGAATTCTTCACCTGTGTACGGAAGTTCTTCAAAACAGCCTTGACAGTATTCGTATTTCCAGTTGATGACCTCTCCGCAGAGCGGACATCGGTTCGGAAATATCAGATCAAGAGTAAATGCCTTGACATTTTTGATATCAAACACCAAAATCCATCTCCTTGTCAAGCATTTCGCGCAAACAGCTATAGCGCATTGTACGTCTGTTGTTTGCAATCATAAATTCGACCGTTCGTTTTGAACCAACGATTATAAGCATCTTTTTTGCTCTTGTAACTGCAGTATAAAGAAGATTTCGGAAATACAGTTTTTCAAAATTTCCAAGCAGCGGCAGTATGACTGCATTAAATTCACTGCCCTGGCTTTTATGTACAGTCACAGCATAAGCAAGTTCAAGCTGGTCGAGCATTTCAGTCGAGTATGAAACTATTCTTCCGTCAAAATCGATTACTAATTTTAATTCACGCTTGGATATTTTTACAATAGTGCCGATATCTCCGTTAAAGATGCCGGAGCCGTTTTCACTGCCTTTTTTCCATATTATATCGTAATTATTTTTTATCTGCATTACTTTATCGTGTTCGCGGAAGGTGTAGTTCATACCTTTTATCTCATTTTTGCCGCGTTCAGGTGGATTTATAGCAAATTGTAATGCGTTATTCAGTTCAACTACGCCAAGAACACCTTTTCGCGACGGGCAAAGCACCTGAATATCATCGGTCGGTGAATAATTATAAGCTTTCGGAAGACGTTCCGTGCAAAGCTGCACGACCGTTTCGGCTGCTTCCTGATAATCAAGCTTTTGTATAAAGAAAAAGTCATTGTCAGTTCGTGTAAGGTCGATGTTTTCGCCTTTAACGATGCGGTGAGCATTCATAACGATAGCGCTTTGCTGTGCCTGACGGAAAATTTCGTTGAGCTGTACAACGGAAAGAACACCGCTTTCGATCATATCTTTGAGCAGATTTCCTGCACCGACAGACGGTAACTGGTCGCAGTCACCTACCATAATAAGCCTGCATGAAAGCTTTAGCGCGCGGAGCAGAGATTCAAACAAAAGGCAGTCCACCATTGACATTTCATCGATTATCATAACATCGCAGGCAAGCGGCTCTGTTTCGTTATGTTTGAAACGAAGCTTGCCCGAATTATCGAATGAAACTTCCAAAAGACGGTGTATCGTTTTTGCTTCATAGCCAGTAAGGTCAGAAATTCGCTTTGCGGCTTTTCCCGTTGGCGCAGCGATCTGGACTTTCATTCCACGCTGTTCATACAGCGAGATTATAGCTTTGAGAGTTGTGGTTTTTCCCGTTCCCGGTCCCCCCGTCAGGACAATGAAGCCTTTGGAAAGTGCAAGTGAAATTGCTTTTTTCTGCTGATCGGCATAAACGATATTTTTGGATTTTTCCTCAAGCTCTATCATCTTGGAATAATCATATTCCGTATCTTTCATAAATGAATTGAGGACATTCAGCCTGCCTGCAATATAAGTTTCGGCGTTGTAATATTCATATATATATATATAATCGCGGTTCTGCCTGCGGCTGGTGTATAAAGCAAGGCGGTTTTCATCGATTTCCTCATCAATAACTTTATCGATAAGCTCTTCTGTGACGTTGAGGTATTTGGCGGTCGTTTCAACAAGGTGCTGGTACGGCAGACAAGTGTGCCCGAGATATGTATTCTCGGTAAGGATATAGAACATTCCTGCTTTTACTCTGCCCTCGCTGTCGGACGGTATTTTCATTTCCTCGGCAATTTTTTCTGCCTTGACGAAATCAAGTTCTATCCCCTGTTCACAAAGCACATAAGGGTTTTCCTTTATAACATCGACAGCATATTGTCCCCACCTTTTCCAAGCTTTTACAGCAAATGACGGGCTTATGCCATATTGTGACAGAAAGATCATAAGGGTTCTTATGCCGTAAATTCGTTTGAATTCAATAGCCGCTTCCTCGGCTTTCTGCGGAGTGAAGCCTTTTACTTCTTTAAGCCGTTCGGGGTCATTTTCAAAAATATCAAGGGTGTCATCGCCGAATTTTTCAACTATTCTCTTTGCGAGTGTAGGACCAATGCCTTTTATTACGCCCGATGAAAGATATTTTAGTATCGCCGCGGAAGTTTCGGGAAGCTTTCTTTCGCAAATTTCGGCGCTGAACTGTGTTCCATAGCGTGGGTGATTCACATATTTTCCCGTAACGGAAAGAAGCTCGCCCTCTTCGACGTTTCCAAGTTCGCCGGTGACAACGATATCGCCGTCGTTGGTCGAAAGACCTACAACAGCATATCCGTTTGACGGATTTGAAAAAAGTATCTGATCGACAGAACCCTCTATTATTATACCCTGGTTTACGTCCATTGTGTAAAACACCCAATCATTAACAAATATATGTTTTATTATATCACATTTCAATATATTTTGCAATATTTAAGCCTCAAAAAATAAGACCGCTGTCTTACACAGTGATCTTATCCTTTATATTATCAAATTTTTTGTCGCCGATACCCTTGACGTTTTTTATATCCTCTATTGAATTAAAACCTATCGTTTGAGCATATTCAACTATCCGTGCGGCAATCACATCGCCAATGCCGTTCAGCTGCTTTAATTCTTCTGCCGTTGCGGTATTTATGTTGATAAGCTCGTTTTGTTCGGCTGTTTGGCTTGTTTCTGAAATTTCGGATGAGTAAGTTTGCTGTTCAGCTGGGATTGTTTCCGTGTGTTCGGATATTTGCGAGGTACTTTCCGGAGCCGATACTGTTGTAATTGTTTGAGTTTCGGAAGACTGCGCTGTTTCTTCAGTTTGCGCAGTTTCTTCCCACATACTGTCGAGTGGTATCTGCGTTACTGCCTCGGAATAGCCGATGATCGGTTCTGCAAGCTTTTCCGAATCATACAGCGATATTACGAGTACAAATGCCAATACGGATACGATCGCCGCGGCAGATTTTATAAAAGATCTCTTCACAACATATCACCGCTTTTACTTTTTATGATTACATTTTACAACATTATTCGACAATTTGCAAGTGGATATTTGATTTAAAATAAAAAACTGCATGACAAGTTAATGCCATGCAGAAAATAAAATTATTTTTTTGAATGAATTTTATCAAAGGCAGGGTTAAATGCATAAAAGTTTTTGGAATTCAGGTTATCCTGCGTTATTCTTAAACTTTCACCAAAACGCTGGAAATGAACAAGTTCACGCTGTCTTAAGAAACGTATTGGGTCTTTTACATCGTTATCATCGGCAAGTCGGAGAATGTTATCATACGTCAAACGTGCTTTTTGCTCAGCTGCAAGGTCTTCCGTAAGATCTGCGATAACATCACCCGTTGCCTGAAATGTAGTTGCCGAAAATGGTGTTCCCGATGCAGCAATAGGATATATTCCCGTTGTGTGGTCAACGAAATATTTATCAAATCCGCTTTCCTTTATCTGGGCTGGCGTAAGGTTTCTTGTAAGCTGATAAACGATAGCAGAAACGATCTCCATGTGACCGAGTTCCTCTGTGCCGATATCGGTCAAAGTTGCTTTGACTTTACTGTATGGCATAGAATATCGCTGTGAAAGATAACGCATTGCTGCACCTGTTTCACCGTCTGGACCTCCAAGCTGTGTTATAATAAGCTGTGCAAGTTTGGGATTGGGATTTTTGATATTTACCGGGTATTGCAGTTTCTTTTCATAAGCCCACATCAGTTAGCACTCCTTTCCCAAGGCCATGGGTCATCTGTCCAATAAAAATGTTCATCGGAGTCATTTTGATGCGCCGTCAGCGGACCGTACTTTTTATTGTATGCCTCAACAGCTTTCTTTTTGCGTTCTTTTATCTCATTGAACTTTGCCAAAGCGTTTCTGTCGTTCGGGTGAGTATCAAGAAACAAATTTAAGTCATAAAGATAGAAGTCATACATCTGTATGACTTTTAAAAGATTACCTGCACACATCATTGCAGTCGCCTCCATCACCTAAAAACGGAAAATAGAGCTCAGGAAAGACAGTTCCTTTTTCAAGAGCAATATTTTCAGGGTAGGTTTCATCATATTTTTGAAACGGAACATAGCACATTGCAAGCGGAGTATCTTCCGGGAACAAGCTTGTTTCATTTTTATAGTTTTTATCCATAGCAGCTCCTCTTTTCATTTTTAGTTTTATCACTTCCTTTTTCATTATATGAAATGAACAGCAAAATGACATAACAAAAATTACCTGCAAAAAAATATAATATTTTGTTGACAAGAGGACTCTATTGTTATACAATAAACATATATGACCATTTAAACCAATTATACCGCAAATACTTTATGAGGA
>CALANW010000038.1 GCA_937926145.1 uncultured Ruminococcus sp.
ATACTTAACTTTTTAATAAATATGTGGTATAATTAGTTATATAAACTTTATTGATCCAGCAACGTTGTTTTTCAGAAAGGATTTTTATAAAATGGCAAATCACTACGCTGATGAAAATCAGGAAATTATTTCCGACCAGGAAGATACTTCTGCAAACACATCTCACAATAAAAAATCTAATAAACGTAAAAAGACAAGATCAAAGAAAAAAATGCATCCTGTCAAAAAGTTCTTTGCAATAATTGGTACTACCCTGCTTTCACTCTTTCTTATAGTTGTTATTTCAGGCTCTATTATTGCTGCGGCGCTGACAGTTTATGTTCTCCAGTTTGCTGATCAGGACGCTGTTGATATTTCGCTGTCTGACCTTGACCTTGATTATACTACTTTTATATACGGCTATGATGAGAATGAATCTCTTGTCGAGCTAAAAAGCATAAGCAGAAACGCTGACCGAATCCCTGTTACGATCGACCAAATTCCTCAGCACGTCCAGGATGCATTTGTTTACATTGAAGATGAAAGATTCTATGAGCACTACGGTGTTGACTGGAAACGTACTTTTACAGCATTTATAAACGAAATTCTTCACATGTGGGGACGTCAGGGTGCTTCCACGATCACCCAGCAGCTTGTAAAAAACGTTACGGGCGATGCTGATGTTAAATGGGACAGAAAGATCCGTGAAATATTCCGTGCTGCAACGCTTGAAAAATACTGTCCGAAGACGGATATCCTTGAAGCATATCTTAACTATATCGGATTTGGCGGAAGCACCTCAGGTATTGAAGCAGCTTCGCTCAAATATTTTGGAAAAGATGTATCTGAACTTACTATTGCCGAAGGTGCGTGTCTTGCAGGTATCCCTAAAAATCCCGAGGTAAATAATCCGTTCGCTGTTACGGTCAATGCAGACGGAGAAACGGTTTACGGCAAAGATCTCTGCCTCGAACGTCAAAAGCTTGTTCTTGCCGCAATGTACAAAAACGCAGTTATTTCAAAACGCCAGTACGAAGAAGCATTGAATGAGAAAATCGAGTTTGTTGACCCTAACGCAAAATACGAAAACGGCGAAAATAAAGTTCAGAACTGGTTTGTCGATATGGTTATCCGTGACGTTATCCTTGACTTTGAAGATCTTTACGGAATTGATTATGACGAAGCAAGCGATAAGCTCTACAACGGCGGATATGAAATTTACACAACTGTTGACATTAAAATGCAGGACGAACTTGAGGCAAAATTCCAAGACTATACCAACTTCTCTCAGAATGTTCTTGTAGACCCTCCGCAGGCAGCTTTCATTTGTATGGACTATCAGGGAAATATCAAGGCAGTTGTCGGTGGAATCGGCGCAAAATCGGGTTCAAACATCTCTAACAGAGCAACACGAGCTACCCGTTCTCCGGGTTCATGTATAAAGCCTATAACTTCGTACGGCTATGCAATTGAGAACGACCTGATAACATGGTCATCAGTCTTCACAAACAAACCTGTTACTGAAATTCTTGACGAACAAACAGGTCAAAAACGTTCATGGCCTTATAACTATAACTCCAAAACCTATGATTATGCGGGATACTTTACGTTCCAGGCACTCCAGCGTTCACTCAACACCGTTCCTGCACAGCTTATACAAATGGAAACACCGCAGGCTGTATTCGATTTTCTTCAGAATAAGTTCCAAATAACCACTTTGACCGCCAGCGATGCTGACCTTGCACCATTGTCAGTTGGTGCTCTTACGAACGGTCTTACGCTTAAAGAGCTTGTTGCCGCATATCAGGTATTTGGAAACGGCGGTAAATACTATAAGCCGACATCATACACCCAGGTACTCGATTCAAACGGCAAGGTAATTCTTCAGCACAAATACACTCCAATTCAGGCAATAAGCAAGGAATCAGCCTATGTAATGAACAAGCTTATGCAGACAGTTATTGAAGGTCCTAACGGTACAGGTAGAGCTGCAAAGCTTGCAAATACGCCGCTTATCGGTAAAACAGGTACATCGCAGGATTGGAAAGACCTTTCTTTCGTAGGCTGTACTCCTGACTACGTCAGCGGTATATGGTATGGTTATGATATTCCTAAAGAAATACCAACAGGCACTTACTACAGCTCATCAACTGTTTGGAAAAATGTATTCGGAGATATCGCCGATGCGGGTCCAACCAAATCATTCCCCGAATGCAGCGATGTACAGGAGCTTTATTACTGCACAAAGACAGGTAAACTTGCAAGCGGAACTTGCCCGACATCAAGTGTAGGCTATTATAAGAGCACCAATATCCCCGAAATGTGTTCGGGACATCACGATGAAGACAAAAAAGAAGATAAAAAGAGCAAAAACGACTAATGGATTAATGGCAGGATAATTTCTGCCATTAATTTTTGACTGAGGAGTAAATATGAACGAATTAAAACTTGTATGTCCATGCCATTTCGGACTTGAAAGTGTCTTAAAATTTGAAGTTACCAAGATCGGCGGAGAAAACATCAATGTGACCGACGGAAGAGTATCATTCACAGGTGATTTTGCTACCCTTGCACGAGCAAATATATGCCTTGCATCGGCAGAAAGAGTTCTTATCGAGCTCGCTTCATTCAAAGCAACTACATTCGAGGAGCTTTTTCAGGGCGTAAAAGCAATTCCATTTGAAGATTTTATCGGCAAAGATGATGTTTTCCCCGTAAAAGGCTACTCACTGAATTCAACACTCCACAGCGTTCCCGACTGCCAGTCAATTATAAAAAAAGCTGTTGTTGAGCGTCTGAAAAGCAAATATAATGTAACTTGGTTCAATGAAACAGGAAATACTTATCAGATACAGTTCAGCATACAAAATGACAATGCTGTTATCTACTTTGATACAACAGGAGCAGGACTTCATAAACGAGGCTACAGACGTAATTCCAATGCTGCACCTATCAAGGAAACGCTCGCAGCAGGCATAATCGACCTTTCGCACGTTAGAAGCGATTCCATTGTATGTGACCCATTCTGCGGAAGCGGAACTCTTATAATCGAAGCGGCATACAAGGCTCTTAACATTGCCCCTGGTCTGAAGCGCCATTTTGCAGCTGAAAAATGGGACATTATCGCCCCTAAGATATGGGAAAATGTTCGTGCAGATGCTCTTGATGCTATCAGAAAAGATACTGATTTCTTCGCCTACGGTTATGACATTGACCCTGAAGCTGTTGCTCTTACGCAGGAAAACTGCCGAAAAGCTGGAATACAGAAACGCGTTAAAATTGAGCAGGCAGATATAAGAAGCTATGTAAATGAACCAAACACGATCACAATATGCAATCCTCCATACGGTGAAAGAATGCTTGAGATCAAAGAAGCCGAGGAACTTTACAAAATAATGGGACAGCGATTCAAAGCCAACTCCGAAGCTCCTGCCTTTGTTATTGCTCCGCACGAACAGTTTGAACAGTTCTTCGGAAGAAAGGCCGATAAACGCCGCAAGCTTTATAACGGAATGATAAAATGTCAGCTTTATATGTATTTCAAATAATACAAAAGCTCCTGTTACTGATTCGGTAACAGGAGCTTTTATTACTTTACAAAATATGATTCAAAATCTTCGCCTATTATCTCTGCAATAAGGCTGTCGTAATCAGCATGATTTGAACCGCTTTCGGTAATTACGGGAATTACCGAAATTTCAGTTCCGCATTGTCCCTTGATGATCTCAAAAGCAGTTTTGAATTTGCTGCTTGAATCAAGCTCGCTGAATACTATTTCATTGTTATTGTAAACAACACTTTCGGTAAATTCAGCAGGATCAAAATCAATAAGAAGTGTATATCCGCTCAACTCACTCGGCTTGAATATCTCAGCTCTGCCATAGATAATATCGGCTGCATTTGTTCGTATAAATGTTTTCGTATTATGCTCATTTGCAGCAGTCTGAACAATATTAGCAAGCTCAATAAGAGCTTTATATCTGTTTGCATCTTTTACGGTATCGCCGAGAAGATTAAGGTCGGAATTTCTGAATGTCGGGAATGTCAATCCGCTTACAGTGATATAGTCAAAACCTGCTGTTGAAACCTCATTGGCCATAAATCTGACCATTTCCTTGGTATCATCATCAAACGGTGAAAGCCATGGTTTACCACCCTTATCCGCCGCTGTATCAAGCCATGTCGAGCCGTCAAGAGCATGATAAGAGCCGTCACGATACTCACCGTATCGATTGTTATCCTCAAGGATATTCAATTCAGCTATCATCTTCAATCCGCTGTTCTTTATCAAAGATGCGATCTGCTGAATTGGCATATTTCCTACAACAGCATTTTCATCTGACTTTGCCATTGTCGAAGCAGTACTATAATATATTTTTCCGCCTTTAGCTTTCAAAGTGACCGATACTGCCGTATATCCGTCAGCTTTTACCTGATCGAGCAATGCAGAAAATTGTGATGGATCACTTAAAGCATTTTCCGGAAGCATATATGCCGTTAATCCGTTTGTATTAATTATTTCATCGGTAGAAGTCACAGTTTCACTCGGCTTAGCAGTCACCTCTGGGCTGTCCTCGTTTGTGTTCGATGTTCCGGTAACCTCAGAGGTCACAGCAGGCGGTGTCCAAGGTTCTTCCACATTATCCGTATTTTCATTTTCCTTGTTCAAATAATTCAATATCGGCTTGCCAACGCTGTATCCAACAAAAACAAGTGCCGCTATAACTATCAATCCCAACAGAACGCGAAGCGCCCTTTTGAGCCTCTTCTTTTTTTCATAAGAATTGGTACGATAAACTTTTCTGCCTTTTTTTGACATTATATCCGTCCTTTCGTATAATTATCTAACTGTCGTAGATGCAAGTCCGTAAAACGCCATACTTATTATGCCGATATATATCAGCGTCAAAGGATAACCTCGAAAGCAGTATGGAACAGACGCATCATGAAGTCTGTCATAAACAATTGCTGTTATATATATAGCAAACATAAACCCAAGACCTGTGCCAATACCTCTGAAAATATATTCAGACAGCATCGTACAGTTCTGTGAATTAAGGAACATCGCTCCGAGAATAGCGCAGTTCAGCGCCGAAAGATGTATGAATTTTTTTATTTTCAGGAACTTCTTATTGAAAAATTTCCAAAGAATAAGAAGTGTTATAATATAAACAATTCCAAGTATCGCAACATAAACAAACGGCTGATAAATATATGCCTGTTCATTTTTTATATCTGATCCAAGAAGGAATTTGTCAGCAAAAAAGCCTAAAAAGCCTGTTACAACAGAGAAATACACAGCACATAAGCCAAATCCGAAAATGTTTTTTCTGTTTCGTGAAACGGAAATGAGTGTACTTGTGTCAATAGCCCTTGTAAATACCGTGTTTTCAACAAAGATCAATACAAGCGATATTGAAATAAGTCTGAATAATTCTGATATCACAAGCCTACCTCCTTTTTAATTGCTGACCTTCTTTATCAAAAGTAAAATTCCGCGCAATGCTGCCGCAAATATACCGAGAAGAATAAATCCTCCGAACGGCTGATAAAATGCTTTGAACAGCATCGGCAGAGTTATCACGTTTTCGTTTATCTCTCCCGTAGATATTATCTCTCTTATCAATCCGAAAATCAATACAACAATATCATATCCAATGATGCCCAATATCAGATCAAGCACCATTCTGCTTTTCTTTTCTGTCATAAAAGCCGTATCCGAATGGAAAATAATGAATGAATTTGTAATAAGAAGAGGAAAATATATCCCCATATTCTGCAACGCCTGCGGAAACAGTGAGGAAATTATTATCGCCGTCGGAACATAAACAAGCGCACCGATCGCAATATAAACAATTACCCTAACTGTATATACTAACCTCTGCGGAATAAACGATGACAGAAGCATCGTAAAGAAAGTTATCACAGAAAAAGTGAGCGCAAGTATTGCCGCATTTTTTAATGTGTTTGCTATAACTATAACAGGCGCGATCGCTGTTCCAAGCACAAGAACAAGATTGTTCCGCACCATGGCATTATATATCACAGAACCCAGTGATTCTTTTTTTCGGTTATTCATTGCTCAGACCGCTTTCATCAGTTTCTTTAGTCTTTTCTGCTGCCACAGCTCTTTTCTTCTTTGCATCGGAAATTATCTTAGCAAAAGAAAGCATCTTTCTGTCAAGTTCAATTCCGAATGGTGCGGCAATTACCACTGCATAAATTATTGGATTTTCCGCTCCTGCATAGAATCTGAAAATAAGCGTCAAAAATCCCGTGATAAGTCCGAGAATAAGCCTTGACGACCTTGTCTTCGGCATTGTACGATAATCACACGAAAGAAATATCATTCCGAATATCATCATACCACTGCAAAGCACGGATAAAGTATATTTCGTGTCAAATCCGCAGTAAATAAGCGTTCCGATAACAACTACAGCGAACTGCGAGCAAAATGAGATAGCAGATATAGAGCGGCGAAGCATAAGAAAAATCGCCGTAATTATGAACAGAATTATAAATCCTGTACCCATAGGTCCGCAGAATTTACCGACCAAAAGATCAATTATTGAACTTGAAGCCGCATCATTAGACAAAGCTACACTCTTTGACATTGACTGAAATAACGGTGTATTCAGCATTTCTTCCGATGAAAGACTCAAATGCACAGCAGGACGCGGATAGTTCAGCATCTCCGTTGGGAAGCATATCGAACTGAACAAAAACGAAACTGCAGCACCGTTGAATATCTCGTTTCCCCTGCCGCCGAATGCGTGTTTACAGATAATTATTGCAAACAGATCAGCCGTCACTACCGCATAAAACGGCACAGCGGCAGACATCATCAAAGCTATCGTCAAACCTGTGACGATAGTTGAGATTTCAGCCTTTACCCTTACCCTGCCTCTTAGTTTATAGCATATCATATCCGTCAGCAAACATACAGCAACAGAAACAATAATTATCATCGCTGCTCTTATGCCGTAATAATATACCGCAATTACAGCAGGAATAAGCAAAGCTATGAGCATATCTGCCGAAATCAAATTATCCGATTTTGAATTTATACGCTCCATAACAAAGTCAATCTCTCAATAATTCAACAGCTTTTTTCATATCCTCCGCACCGAAAAGATATGAACCTGCAACAAGAATGCTTGCGCCGTTCTCTTTGACCTTTGGAGCTGTCTTATCATTTATTCCGCCGTCAACTTGAATAGGGACAGTCATATTGCGCTTGTCCAATTCGCCTTTAAGTTCTGCTATCTTATCAAGCGTTTCGTTGATGAAGCCTTGTCCGCCGAAACCTGGTTCAACTGTCATAACAAGTATCATATCTATCTTATCCAAATAAGGATAAAGTACCGAAACGGGAGTATTCGGCTTAACGGAAACACCTGCTTTTTTACCATAAGAATGAATAAGGTCAATGACCTCTCCGCAGTCCGAGCCTGCCTCGTAATGGAAAGTAATGATATCAGCGCCCGATTCGGCAAACTGCTTGATATACTTTATAGGGTCAACTATCATAAGATGTACATCAAGAACGATATCAGTAACCTTTGAAACGGACTTCAGTACAGGAATTCCGTAACTGATATTATTTACAAAAACACCGTCCATAACATCAAAATGTATGTAGTCGCAGCCTGCCTTTTCCGCACGTTTGATATCACGTTCGAGATTGCAGAGATCCGCACTTAGAATTGAAGCTGAAATAATCGTATCCACAATAAATCTCCTTGAAAACATAATCATTCATTTAACATTATATATCATTGTCAAAAAAAAATCAAGGTCAAATGCTAAAAATATAAGCATTTGACCTTAATCTATATAAAAACGGCTGCAAAATCAGTTTTTATAGCCAAAGCTCCCCTGCGGATATTCTCACATTAAGCGAAAATACCACTCTGACCATACCGTATTGCTTATGCCGTATATTTTCATTCTATGCAGCATAACGCAAAAAGCCACAAGTCAGTTTGTCCGCAGAAAAAGAGCAATATCAGCTGTAAAGAAGCTTTTTCAAGTCAGTATCTCCCGCAAATGAAGAAACATTGTATAAAACAAGCGCTTCGTCATAATCCGATACATCGATAATTTTTTTATATGATATCTGAATGTATCGCATATCGATCAAAGTTATCTCCGAATAGTGATCCGTCAGAAATTGTGAGTAGCAGTGTGCATAGGAATCCTTGATTATAAGAAGTTTTCCGCCCTCATTTCCCGTTTTGATAGTTACAATGGGCGCATTTGTTCCAAGGAAAGACGCGTATTTATCCTTCACATCAAGATAATCACGATAGTAGATGCTGTCGCTCACTTCAGGGTCAGAACCGAATACCTGAGTTACCTCGACCGTCATTGGCTTGTCACCGTCAGGATCGTGATAATAGTCCATTGTGTCGTCCTTGACGCTTGTGTTGAGCGTCTTTGAGTAGAACGTTCCCTTGAAGCTGTCACTCGCGTGTTCAACATCATAATAGGAAAGTTCGTGCGGAACATAACCCATTTTCTCACCTGCCGCAGCATAAGCATAATATGCTCCGAGTGATGTCCAGTGGTGATCCGTTCTGTAATAGATATACTCGTTCTTGTGCGAACTTAATATATCATAAACATCTATCCTGGTTATATCATCATCAAGACCCGAATAAACATAATCAATAAAGCTGCGCTGGTCAAGCTCGGGATAAAAATATGAAAGCTCATCTTTGTAAAATTCAGCCGATGTCGGAACAAGCAAAGTATAAACGGGGATATCATTCTCCTTGCTGAATTCGTTTATTGCTGTTATACTCTTGTCGACATCACTGTAATCAGGTTCACCGACCTTTTCGATAAGCCTGTCTTTGAGAACATATATCCCACCGATCTCTTTCTTTCCGACAGCAGTTTCAATACCCGATTTTAGTTCAAGCCAGCCAACTCTTCCCGAAAAATGATCGGCAACATATTTTTCAAGCTTGTCTGTATAAGTTCTGTCGAACCACGTTTTTGCAGAGAGTTTTGGCTTCCGTTCGAGTGATTTGTTTTCAAGCTCGGAGAATGTTTCCTTTGGTTTAAATATCGTTATGAGCGCAAATATTATGAAAAAACCGAAAAATATGATACAGCTTACGATCTCAATAATATGGCTGCTCTTCTTATCTGACTTTTTTATTGTTCTCACCTCTTAGAAACGGAAATATAAGAATGGATTATAGCTTGCATCAACAAGATAAGCCGTGCAGTTCACAAGTATAAGAAGCTGTGCCGCTATCGCAGCAATTTTAAGCTGCATAGGCTTCTTCTGCTGAAGCTTGTCTGTAAATTTTGAAAAAATATCCGTCGATGCAAAAATGCACAAAGCAAATATTACAGCATTTGATGCGAGCAGGTAAAGCGCCGTGCTGTCACCCAATATTCCGTTAGCGCCAAACATCGCACCGATAAAATGCCAAGCATCTGTAAGTGTATTCGTATCAAACAATACCCAGCCTAAAACCACTAAAATAAAGGTATAAAGCGTACTTACAGCCTTTGGAAGCTTTGCAAGTATCTTTCCCCAGCCCAGCCTTTCAATAACAATGAGTACACCAAAGTAGAATCCCCAAAGCATAAAGTTCCAGCTTGAACCGTGCCATAAGCCTGTGAGTGACCATACAATGAGCAGATTAATAATAGTCCTTGCCGAGCCTTTGCGGTTGCCGCCGAGCGGAATATAAACATACTCTCTGAACCAGCTTCCGAGTGTGATATGCCACCTGCGCCAGAATTCGCTTATGCTTCGCGAAAGATACGGGTGATCAAAATTTATTGGGAAATTAAATCCGAGCATCTTTCCAAGTCCGATTGCCATATCGGAATAACCCGAAAAGTCAAAGTATATCTGGAATGTGAATGCCAAAATTCCAAGCCATGCCGTCGCCGCAGATATCTCGCCATAGTCCATAGCCTTTACCTGCGTCCATACAAGACCGATGTTGTTCGCAAGGAGAACCTTTTTCGCAAGTCCTTTAAGGAACTTGCCTATTCCCTCACTTACCTTTGAAATGCTGATAGTTCGGCAATCGATCTCTCTTGCAACGTCCTCATAACGAACGATAGGTCCTGCAACGATCTGCGGAAAAAGTGTAACATAAGCCGCAAAGCTGAAAAAGTTCTTTTGTACCTTGATCTTCTTCATATAAAGATCGATCGTATAAGACATACTCTGGAACGTATAGAACGAAATACCGATAGGAAGCGGAAGCTGTGGGTCGGTGATATGCAAACCGAATACGGAATTTATTGTTGTAATTATGAACGAACTGTATTTGAAAACTCCGAGCAAACTCAGGTTCATTATTACGGAAATAAGCAAAAATACCGTCTGAATGTTTCGCTTGTCATTGAATTTATTGATAAGCAATCCCGCCGTATAGTCTATCGCCGTCGAAATAAGCATTATGACCACATATTTCGGTTCGCCCCATGCATAGAAAAACAATCCGGTAAGAAGAATAAAGATATTTCTAAACTTATCGGGAAGTATGAAATACAAGATCAATGTTATTGGCAAAAAGTAAAACAAGAATACTAAACTTGAAAAAACCATATTTTAATCATTCCCCTGCCTTTGTGATAATTTAGCTGTGATTTTCATAAACTCGTCCCTTGACATCATCGTGTTGATGATCTCGAGCATTGCATTTGTCGTCATTAATTCAGGCATTCCGAGATATTTCAAAAGCTCACTTCGCTTCTCGGCGGAGTTGTTTCCTCCCGAAAGTCCCGCTTCAAAAAGGTCAAGCTTTGTAACAGGTTCTCGCTCGCTGTCAGCCTCAGTCGAAATAACTCCCGCCTTGCGGAAAGCTTCAAGCAATGTCTGTGTGTCAATACCCTCAACACCTATCTTGCCCTCTTTGGACGGAGCAGCTTTGCGTTTTTCCTTGCCGAAAATATCGGGAATATAAACATTCGTTATTTTTCCATCGGATATTGCACCTTTGAGAAAATTCCGTATCTTAAAGCCTGCACTGTCCGAATCGGTCAGAATAATTATTCCCTTATTTTTTGCAAAAAATCTTATTATTTCAAGTTTTTCCTTATCTTTTATAACAGAAAAACCGTTTGTTGTTATTATCACTGCATCGACAACAGAGGAAAGCTTTATTTTATCATATTTTCCCTCGACGATCACAGCCTGTTCAAGATGAAGCATAAAAATTTCCTATTCAAGCGACAGCATTTGAACGATTGCTTCCTGCAAAAGCACAATACTGTCAGTTTTTGATGATTTTATTTTATAATCGGTTTCGGTAAGTATATTTAAGCATTTTCTTAAATGTGAAGTCGAGTAGAACCTTGCATCGCGATAAGCATTGTTAACACGGAATTCCATATTTTTTTTATAATCAAAGTCCGAGATTATCTCGCCCGTCGATTTTCTGCTGCCTATGCCAAGTTTTACCCGATAAAGGTCAAGCATATTTCCCGAAATTGCATATATGATCTTTATCGGTTCTTCTTTTTCAAGTATAAGATCGTTAAGAAGTTGAATGGAATTGTATTTGTCACGCCTTGCGATCGCGCTTGCAAGCTTATATGTCGTAGCTTCAAGCTGCCTTGGAGAAACAAGGTCAATATCAGCCTTGGTTATCTCTCCGCCGTTTTTGTATGCTATCAGCTTGTCTGTTTCATTCGCCGTAATCATCGAATCACAGCCGCATAACTTCGCAAGATAAATCGCGGTATCCTTTGATATCGAACCACCGCTTTTTGTCACCTTTGCAGTGATCGCCTTTGCGAGTTCTTCTGCAGTTTTCAACTCAAAAACACAAACATCACCTTTTTTTGAAACGGCATCAACAAGCTTTTTATATTTCGGCGAAGGATACTTTTTTCCTTCTGTAATATCTATCGAAGTGTAGAAAAAAACAACTATAGTTGTTTCGGGAATATCAGGAATGTACTTTAATACATCGGCAAGCATATCCTTGCCGTCTTTGTTGGCTATAAGGTCACTCACAACACAGCAAATGTGTTCTGCAAACACAGGCAAAGCTTCGCAGGCTTCGTAGAATTCCTCATAGTCGAAATTTTTGCCGTCAAAAACATGATAATTATAAACATCGTCAGTCTTTACAGCCTTTGAAACAAGTGCATTTTTATATTTTTCAACCGAAACAATATCTTTACCGTAAAAACAGTAAACATTTTTGAACTGAGCCGAGCGTATCACAGCTTTAAGTTCATTTTCAATAATAGTCGGCACAGCTTAACACCTCCGCTTCAAAACCGTCATCATAAGCCTTTATAATTACATTTTCACCGTAAAAATTTCGAGTGTCTTTGTTTGCAGCGGTTTCAATTTTGCTGTCAGCAAATATCTGAACTTTGCCGCTGATGTTTTCATGAACTTTTCTCCCTGCATATTCGATAACAACATCATATTCGCCTGCTGCCGCAGCATCTTTTCGCCCGTCATAAGCAAATATATCACAGCCGTTCACATTCAGCATTAGTACATTGTTATCCATTATATTTAGAGTATAATTCGGCATTGTTATGACCGCTGTTTTTCTTTCATCATAACCTTTGTGAACTGCATCTATAAAACCTTGCACCGAATCCTCATACTTGCTCGGATATATGATAGTACCGATATTATATAGCCTGCTTCGCGCAGAATATGTCGAAACAGATGCCTGCGCATCAACAAGAAGTCCTATCATCTCTATTCGGTATATTCCCTTTAGGTCAAGATATCTGAATATCTCATCAGCACATAAACCGCCTTTATTAAGGTCGATTATCGATGCATTCTTCTTATCATTTATAACAATAGCTGATGAATTTCCGCTTTTTATAAATGCAACATCAATATGATCCGCTGGAACAAATCGATATACGTAAATCGCAAACACGCATAAAACACACGCTGCCGTATAAACTATTGCAGTCGTTTTTACCTTACGAAAATATACCGCCGCCGCAATCGTCACAGCCAAAGCCGCAATTATCGCCCAATAAGAAAACCTGTTTGAAACAGCAATATATGTAAAGTGCATTTCGCCAATGAGCTTTACACTCGCAAGCACAAACTTGCAGCATATTCCGCTTATCTTCATAAGAGGAACGAGCAGAAAACTCACACCGCCGCTGAAAACAACTACCGTTCCACATATAAGTATGACCGAGCATATCGGTATAAGTATCAGATTTGATATTGGCGAAACAACTGATACTTCGTCAAAATACAAGAAACATACGGGAAAGACTACTGCAGAAACAACAGCCGATGTTATCATCGACTTTGCTATTTTCCCGATTTTGCGCTTCTTTTCAACAACTTTTATTATAGCGGGTGCAACCGCACCAACACCAATAACACCCGTCACCGAAAGTATAAACGAAGCGTCCATAACCGCAAATGGATTGCCGACCGTCAGCAATATAACAGCAATTCCAAGCGAGTTCATAAGGTCAGCTCTTCTGTTGAAAAGTGAAGAACCATACACCAAAATAAGCATAACAGCCGCACGGATAACTGAATTTGAAGCTCCCGAAAGCATTACAAATGCAAACATCGGTATCAGAACTATTCCAAAACGTGCAAACTTATTCAGCTCTGTCAGCTTCAGCGCAAACCAGAATAGTGAACACACTATAGATAAATGCACTCCCGAAACAGCCATTATATGACCTATGCCTGCACGATACATCATCTTTTTGGTATCACTCTCAATGTTTGATTTATCACCGAACATGATCGCGTCAACAAGCGAAATGCTTTCCGGATCAAGCTGAGTTCGCATTTCGTCATGAATAAACTCTCTGTAACGGCACATTGCCCGTTTTATCAGCAGATCATCCGACGGAATAATACTGATCTCCGGTTGATCTATCGACAGAAAATAACCCTTTGCCTTATAATATTTCAAGCTGTTGAAAGAGAAACTGTTTTTGGGCAGTAAAGCAATTCCTTTTACAGTGATATTATCTCCGATATCACACATCTTGGCTTCTCCATAGCAGTAGACCTTTGTATCAATGTTTCCGTTTATCTTTCCGTCAATATAATAAAGTGACCTGTCATCATTATAGTCGGTAAAATCGGTCAGAACTCCCGAAACAGTAACTTCATGACCACTGAAAGAGATAATATTCTGATAGCAAAGCTTGTCATAGCCAACAAAATAAAATGAGCCTATCGCAAAGCATACCGAACATACAAGGTAAACAATTTTACTCCTGCCTTTGATTATCAAAATCACGACAGAAAACACGACTGCCGCGATGCTCACTGCAATTACAGCCTCCGATATAAAAAATGATGCGAAAAACAGCCCAAGCAAGTATGAAAAACCCACATAAGCCATTTTTCGTATCATATAAATTACCTCCGAGTTTTAACCCATTGCAACGTCAAGCTTCTTGCCGCCGAGAATATGAAAGTGAAGATGCTTTACGCTCTGACAGCCATTTTCACCGCAGTTTGAAACTACTCTGAAACCATCCTTGTCAATGCCTTGTTCTTTGGCGATCTTGGCAATAACTTCAAAAATATGTGCAACCACAGCGGAATTATCCGCTGTGATCTCTGCTGCACTTTCAATGTGAGTTTTCGGAATAACGAGTATGTGAACAGGTGCAAGAGGATTGATGTCCTTGAATGCAAGAACCTTGTCGTCCTCATAAACCTTAGTGCTTGGAATCTCACCTGCTGCTATTTTACAAAAGATACAATCCATAGCCGTTCTCCTTACTTTACGAACTCTGCAACTACATTTTCAAGAGCTGCAAGTGCTTCGTCAACCTTGGAAACATCACCGATACCTGCCATAGCGTTGTCAGGACGTCCGCCGCCCTTACCGCCTGTGATAGCGGCGATCTTCTGAACGATCTTGCCGGAATGAGCGCCTGCCGCAACAGCTTCCTTACCGCTTACGCAGAGCATAGAGCTGTCGGAAACGAGAACAGCAATGATGTCGGGTGCTTTATCCTTGATCTGGTCGCCCATTGTGCGGAGAACGTCAGGCTTTACACCGCTGAGCTTTACAGAAGAAATGCGAACATTCTTGTATGCCTTTGCGTTATCGAGAACAGCGTCAAGCTGACCAGATGCAAGCTTGGAATTGAGTTCAGCGATCTGCTTTTCAAGATCCTTGATCTCAGTTGCAGCAGCAGTGCACTTAGCTGCAAGCTCACTTGCGTTAGGTGCTTTGATTGCAGCAGCAGCCTTGTCGATAGTGCCCTTATATTCATCAATGAGTGAAAGTACGCCCGTACCTGTTACAGCTTCGATACGTCTTACGCCTGCTGCAACGGAGTTTTCGGAAACGATCTTGAAAAGACCGATGTTAGATGTATTCTTAACGTGTGTACCGCCGCAGAATTCAAGAGAAACTCCGGGAACATTTACAACACGAACGACCTTGCCGTACTTTTCGCCGAAAAGTGCCATAGCGCCAAGCTTCTGAGCTTCTTCAATAGGCATTTCCTTGATATCAAGTTCAATTGCTGAAAGAATAGCATTGTTTACAGCATTTTCAATATGCTGAAGTTCTTCGGGTGTAACTGCGCTGAAATGAGCGAAGTCAAATCTCATTCTGTCGGGAGAAACAAGCTGACCTGCCTGATGAACATGTTCACCGAGGATATTTCTGAGTGCAGCCTGAAGAAGATGTGCAGCAGTATGGTTTCTTGCTGTAGCATCACGAAGTTCCTTGTTTACCTTTGCAGTAACAGTTTCGCCCGTTGTAAATCCGCCGCTTGTAACTTCACAATGACATACGAACTGACCGCCCGTAAGCTTCTGTGTGTCAAGCACTTCCATAACGTTTCCGTTGGATTCGATAATACCCTTGTCGCCTACCTGTCCGCCGCTTTCTGCATAGAAAGGTGTGGTTTCGAGAAGAACAGTAACTCTGTCGCCCTCTTCGCAGATATCGGCAGCATCGCCGTCCTTGACCATAGCAAGGAGCTTTGTTGTATATTCAAGGTCTGTATAGCCAACAAACTTTGTTGTGAACTGTGTAAGAACACTTGCGGAAGCATCGTCCCAACCACCGTTGAGCTTTCTGTTTTCACGGGCAGTTTTCTTCTGAACAGTCATACATTCGTGGAACTTGTCCTCATCAACCGTAATGCCGTTTTCAGCGCAGATCTCCTTTGTGAGGTCAAGAGGGAATCCATAAGTATCGTGAAGTTTGAATGCTTCTTCACCGCCGAGAACCATATCTCCGTCCTTAGCCTTGATATCAGCAATGTACTGATCGAGGATCTGAGAACCGTTTTCAACAGTTTTAGCGAAAGCTTCTTCTTCCTGCTTGATAACTCTCTTAATGTATTCGCGCTTTGATTCAAGATCAGGATAAGCGCATACATTTTCATTGATAACAGTATCAACTACTTCATAGAGGAATGGCTTCTTTGTGCCAAGGATTCTGCCGTGACGTGCAGCTCTTCTGAGAAGACGTCTGAGAACGTAGCCTCTGCCCTCGTTTGAAGGAAGAACGCCGTCGCCTACCATAAATGTTGTGCTTCTGATATGGTCAGTGATTACACGGATAGAAACATCGTCCTTGTCATTCTGCTTGTAGACTTTGCCTGTGAGCTCGGAGATCTTCTTCATAATGTTCTGAACTGTATCTACCTCAAAGAGGTTATCAACGTCCTGCATTACGCAAGCAAGTCTTTCAAGGCCCATACCTGTATCGATATTCTTTGTAGCAAGCTGTGAATAGTTGCCATGGCCGTCGTTATCGAACTGTGTGAATACAAGATTCCAGATCTCGATAAGTCTGTCGCAGTCGCCTGCCTGCTCAAAGCTTTCAAAAGGGCCGTACTTTTCGCCTCTGTCGAAGTGAATTTCGGAGCAAGGACCGCAAGGGCCGCTTCCGTGCTCCCAGAAGTTATCAGCCTTGCCGAGCTTTACGATTCTTTCACGGGGAATACCAACTTCATTTGCCCAGATATCACCTGCTTCATCATCTTCTTCATAAATTGTGATCCAAAGTCTTTCAGCAGGGATCTCAAGTACCTTTGTGAGATACTCCCAAGCCCAGGCTGTTGCTTCGTGCTTGAAATAATCACCGAATGAGAAGTTGCCGAGCATTTCAAAATATGTTCCGTGACGAGCTGTCTTACCAACGTTTTCAATATCAGGTGTTCTGATACACTTCTGGCAAGTCGTTACACGATGGCAAGGGGGTTCTTCAATACCCTGAAAATACTTTTTGAGCGGTGTCATACCTGCATTGATAAGGAGGATAGAATTATCGTCCTTAGGTACGAGAGGTGCGGAATCCATACGGAGATGTCCCTTGCTCTCAAAAAATTTAAGATAACTTTCACGAAGATCATTAAGTCCTGTCCACTTCATTTTTATCTACTCCAATCAATTTATATTTTGGCTGAGATCAGTCTTCTTCGTCTTCTTCAGGCATATCCCAGTTGTGATAAACATTCTGAACGTCATCATTATCCTCAAGAGCATCGAGAAGAAGATTCATCTTGCGGATAGATTCATCGTCTGTAAGTGTTGTATAGGTTGCAGGGACCATTTCAACATCTGCGGAAACAAGCTTGTAGCCCTTTTCAACAAGTCCGTCACGAACTGTGGAAAGGTCATTAGGCTCTGTTTCGATCTCAATTGTGCCGTCTTCCATTGAGAAATCAGCAGCACCAAGATCAAAAACATCTTCCATTACCTTGTCCTCATCAAGACCTTCACCGTCAGCAACGATGATGCCCTTGCTTGAGAACATAAAGGATACACAGCCTGTTGTACCGAGGTTTCCGCCGAACTTGTCAAAGTAATGACGGATATCGCCTGCTGTTCTGTTCTTGTTATCGGTGAGAGTTTCAACAATTACAGCAACGCCGTTAGGACCGTAGCCCTCATAAACGTTCGCTTCATAGCTTGTCTTATCTCCGCCGCCTGCAGCTTTCTTTATTACTCTTTCAATGTTGTCGTTAGGAACATTGTTAGCCTTAGCCTTTGCAATAAGTTCACGGAGCTTGGAATTGCTGTTGGGATCTCCGCCTCCCTCTTTAACGCAAACGGTGATCTCACGGCCTATCTTTGTGAAGACCTTAGCTCTTGCGCCGTCTGTTGCTTCTTTCTTTCTCTTGATGTTGTTCCATTTGGAATGTCCTGACATAACCTTAAATCTCCTTATAAATTAAAATTTTACATTATAATATTTTTGCTGAACAAGTTTAAATATAACTTGTTATCGTAAGTTTTTATCGGCTCTCCGTGCGTAAAAAGAATGCGTTCGGGAGCAATTTCCTTTAACCTTGTTATGAACTGCCTTGCCCTCTTAGGACTTTCACAAAGCGCAGGAAAACAAGGATAAACAATATTCATTACAGCGTCACCTATGTAAAGATCATCGCCAAATTTATAAGCGAGCGAACCCTTTGTGTGTCCCTCTGCCGAATAAATTTTGCACTCTGCACCGATCTCAGACGAAATATCGGAATTTTCATCAATAAACTTGTGAACATCGAATATTTCAACGGGTTTGCATCGTTTTCTCTCTTCAAGGAAGCTCAAAGCCGCACCCGTAAGTCCGACCGAGAAAACATTTCTGTCCGATCTGCCCGAAATGAGTTCATAATCAGCTTCGCTCATATAGATAGGCGCATCGAAAAGCTCGGAAAAATACTTGGCATTCCCAGTCGCTTCACTGTGACCATGCGTAAGCAGGATCTTCTTTATATTGTAGTTGATAAGCCACATTTCAATGCTGTCACGGTATCTAGTTTCACCGGTGTCGATGAGAATATCCCCGTCAGTCGCTTTCACAACATAGCAGTGAACACCATCGCAATCGATCATATTAAGATCATCATACAGACCGCTCATTTCACACCTCCGTATTATTCCAAATATAATCAAAAAGTTCGTTTATCCTCGCATTATCACCGAGCAGATCAAGATAGCCGAAAAGAGTTTCAAGCGAAGTTGCTCTGCGGTATTCAATAGGATTTGAACTTTTGGGGACAGTGTTGGAAGTTGCGTTCCGTCCCCTTTTCATAATATCGGTCTCAGCCTCGGTAAGAAGCGGAAGTATAACATCAACCGCCTTTGACTGATAGCCTGCACGAACCTTTTCAACAGCTTCCTTGTGAAGCTTGTTTACAGACATATTTGCCGTTTTGACAAGCTTTTCTCTGACAAGTCTTTCATAGACCGCATCACCGAGAAAAGCAAGCGTCAGCGGACTGTACTGATTTACTTCATGTTTTTCTATGATACATCACCCTTAGTTATCATTCCCGAATTATGGCTGAAATGAAACAGCATATCTATAAAGCTTTTATGATAGGGAATAAATATACCCTTGTCTATCATTGCTTTTATATCGTCAATATCTGCCCATTTAGCATTTTGGACTTCCTCATATTGAAGATGAAGCTCCGACGGGTCAATATCCATATTCACTGCATACCAATCATCAAAAACTCTTCCGGTATCTATTGTGATGAAGCGTCTTAGCTGTGCAGTATCAAGTTCGATACCCAATTCTTCGTGAACCTCTCTTACAGCCGCCGATAAGCTCGTATCACCCGAAACAGCACTGCCCCCGACACTTACGTCCCACATATTGCTCCAGCCCTTTTTAAAAGGCTGTCTTTGCTGAATAAGCATTTTGCCGTCTGAATTATAGATACAGATATGAACAACCATTCTATGGTATCCATCAGGAGTTTTGTCTCCCCTTACCATGGTTTTCCCCGTCTTTATACGGTTTTCATCATACAGATCAAATATTTCCATAACAGCTCACCATTAATATACGAAGTCGAACTCAAATCCATAGATATTTACAACATCGCCCTCGTTGATACCCATTTCTTCAAGCTTGTCGATGATACCCGTGTTGCGAAGAACACGCTGGAAATACTGAAGCGATGAATAATCGTCCATATCGACTGTTCGCATAATGTTTTCAAGCCACGGAGCTTCAACATAGTAAACAGCGTCATCACCCCGTGTGATCTCGAACTTCTCACCCATACCCGCACGTTCATCAAGCTCTTTCTGCGTAAGCGGTTCAGGCTCATATTCCTTTATTGGAGGAAGTGTGTCAAGTTTAGCCGAAACAGCAGCCATAAGCTCTTTTGTTCCCTGTGTTGTCGCCGCAGAGATCTGATAAAATTCAAGTTCCTTGCTTTCAATATAAGTCCTGAACTCCTCTATCTGCTCGGGAGAAGCCATATCGCACTTGTTTGCAGCAACTATCTGAGGTCTGTCAGCCAAGTCCTCGCTGAAATTGCGAAGCTCTCTGTTAATTATCTCAAAATCTTCCTTAGGGTCACGACCCTCAACGCCCGAAACATCAACAACGTGTACAATAAGTCTGCATCGGTCAACGTGACGCAGAAATTCGTGTCCAAGTCCGACACCCTCACTTGCTCCCTCAATAAGTCCCGGGATATCAGCCATAACAAAGGATTTTCCCTCTGTTACCTTGACAACACCAAGAACAGGTGTAAGCGTGGTAAAATGATAATTTGCGATCTTTGGTTTTGCGGCAGAAACGACCGAGATAAGTGTTGATTTTCCGACATTGGGAAAACCTACAAGACCTACATCTGCAAGCAATTTAAGTTCAAGAGTTACCTCGAATTCTTCACCCACAAATCCGGGCTTTGCAAACTTCGGTATCTGTCTTGTCGGGGTAGCAAAACGTGCATTACCCTTTCCGCCTTTTCCGCCTCTGGCAATTACCTTTGGCTCATCGGTGGACATATCAGCCATTATTCGTCCCGTTGCAGCATCACGGATGACCGTTCCCTGCGGAACTTTTATTATAAGGTCAGCAGCATTTCTGCCCGTACAGTTTCCTGCACCGCCGTTCTGACCCTTTTCAGCAACATATTTGCGTTTGTATCGGAAGTCAATAAGCGTTGATATGTTTGTATCAACAACAAAAACAATATCTCCGCCTTTTCCGCCGTCGCCGCCGTCAGGACCGCCTGCAGCAACATATTTTTCACGGTGAAATGAAACAGTGCCATCGCCGCCGTCACCTGCTTTAATATAGATCTTAGCCTTATCAACGAACATATACTACTCCGTTCCAAGGAATCATTGATTCCTATAATCAAGCGGCTCTGCCGCTTTCAGACATTAAAATACATTATATTATACCACATTTTTTGAATAGTTGTCAATAATTTTCAAGATAAATTTGCCTCAAATAATGCTTCATTTTGCCAAACAAACAATATTTCTTTATATAAAAACAAAAAGGGATAGAATATCTATCCCTTTTTAAAGTCAGAATATGAAATTAGTCAGCAGTATAAACGCTTACCTTCTTGCGGTCGCGTCCAACTCTTTCAAACTTAACTGTTCCGTCAACCTTTGCGAAAAGTGTATTATCGGAACCCATACCAACGCCTTCACCTGGGTGAATGTGTGTACCTCTCTGACGAACAAGGATGTTGCCGGCAATTACTGCCTGACCGTCTGCTCTTTTAACACCAAGACGCTTGGATTCAGAATCACGTCCGTTCTTGGTGGAGCCCATACCCTTTTTATGTGCCATATTGATTACACCTCCGTTAATCTAAAAATAACTGTTTTGGATAAGAACTTATGCCTTGATAGCGTCGATTCTTACCTTTGTGTAAGGCTGTCTGTGACCCTGCTTCTTGTGAGAAGAACCCTTCTTAGGCTTGTAAGTGAAAACAGTGATCTTCTTAGCCTTGCCGTTCTTAAGAACCTTAGCCTCAACTGCTGCACCGTTAACGTATGGAGCACCAACTACGAGACCGCTGTCCTTACCAACTGCGATAACCTTGTCAAAGCTTACAGAATCATCAGCATTAACGTCGAGCTTCTCGATGAAGATCTCATCACCCTCGGAAACCTGATACTGCTTTCCGCCTGTTTCAATAATAGCGTACATTAAAATGGCACCTGCCTTTTCTATAAACTCGCTGTAACAATAGGCGTATGCAAAAGCATAACTTGAAATAGCCTAAGACATGCGGCTTTATTATTATAGCATCGGTCAAGCATTTTGTCAAGCCTTTTTCCGTTTTTCTAAAAAAATTACTATTTTGGCATTTTTGCAAGTGATTTTCCAAATTTTTATATGCATTTTTAACATAATTAATAATTATTTAATATTTCAGAAATCAAAATGCAACAAAAATTGCAAAACGGCTTGTAATAGCGGAAC
>CALANW010000039.1 GCA_937926145.1 uncultured Ruminococcus sp.
ACCAGTCAAGCAAAAAGAAAATTGTATAATATAAACAAGTAAACCAGTCAAAATGATTGGTTTATTTTGTTTTTAAAGGACTTTCAGAAATGGAAGTCCTTTTTTTGTGAAAATTATAAAACTGAACGGAGGAAAAAATGAAATGACTAAGGCAAAAAGAGAAGCGGGTATCATCGCTCCTGTAAACAATACGCTTTCACTTGAAGCACGGGGATTGCTTGCCGTTATGCTGAACGATCCATGTTCTGATTACCAGTCGATTGAACATTTGTGTACCACATTTCAAAGTGATAACCGCAGTACAGTTGAAAAAGCTCTGTCGGAACTTTGTGAAAAGAACTATGTGTTCAAGCTGCCGACAAACATTTTTGCGGTAAACAAAAACAAAATACATGATATGCAGATTATTGGCATTGGGAGGTAAAATATGCCCATTTTACAAAAAAAGATAAATGAAGATTTCACTATCGTACATAATGCGTTTATCCGTGACGAAAAGTTAGGGATAAATGCAAGAGGACTGCTTTTGACAATGCTGTCTATGAAAGACGGTTGGAATTTCAGTATCAAAGGGTTAGCTTCAATACTTCCTGACGGTGAGAAAAAGGTTTCAACGGCATTACATTCTCTTGAAGAACGGGGTTATCTTAAAAGAAATCGTCTTACTGATAAACGAGGAGTGGTTATTGAGTGGGAGTATATGTTCAGCGATGAGCCTATTTTTAGGGATATTGACACTTCATCGGAAAATGGTGAAACAGACGAAAAGCCACATTCCTGTTTTGGCAATGTGGCAAGTGAAAGTCCACATTGCCGTTTTGGAGATGTGGAAAAGGCAGATGTGGATTTTCCAGATGTGGAAAAGCGGCATGATAATAAAATACTAAATAATCAAGTACTAAAAAATCAAATACTATCTGATAATTCAGTCAATCTATCTGAAAAAGCAAATTCAAATCCGTCAGTAATTGACAGACAGAATGACGAACAGAAAAAATTAATGACCTTTTACGAGGTCATTGATGAAATCGGCTATGACGTACGCATAGTGGATTATATCCCCAAAAGTGAAAATGATTTTCGTGAAATGGACGAAACAGACCGCAGAACGGACATATGTCAGATACCTTATTCACTGAAAACAGATAAAAAGGCTATGAAAGAAGCTTTGAAATTTCTCTTTGCTTATAGCTACTATGTTCCCTCAATGCAGGCTGAAAGCAAGCGGCTTCTTGATACGGTCATATCCACATTAGCCGAAATGACAGCACAGGATATGATTAAAATTCAGGGAAAGACGGTAAAATATCATGAAATAATCGACCGCCTTAACGATGTTATCGAAGATACGGAGAAATCGCTTTTTGACTGGTTCATAAGCTTTGAGCATAAATGGAAAACGATTCTTGCCGAAAACACCATTAAGCACCAAAAAGCATATCTGAAAAGCTGTATATGGAACTGGCTTTCCGATTACGATTTTGAAACTGATAATGATATCAGAAAGCTCGATTACAGCTTCAAAAATGGAGGAATTTAAATGTCGGATAGTGATAATCGAAAAATTTTTGGCGTTATTGTTGAATGTGCTAAGCTTACACCTGAAATATTTGTGAAAGCCATTGAGGAAATGACTAAAGACCTCAATAAACCGCCGCAGGGAAAGACAAGCCTTAACAAGCTTATGCAAACGGGCAAGGTGGACAATATTGAGGTCAATGACAGCAATATAGGCAGTTTTGCACAAATAGCCAAAAAATATAATCTTACATACGCCTTGAAACGTATTCAGGAGGAAAACGGAAAAAAGCAGTACCTTGTTTGCTTTCATAGCAAGGATTTGGAAACTATGCACAAGGCTTTTAAGGAATATTCGTACAAGCAGACACACAAAAAGGAAACATTGCTCAGTAAGAAAAAGGTTTCTGAAATCCAAATGCCGTCCCACGAAATGGAGAATGAGCACAGCAGAACCAAAGAGAGAGAACATCAAAAGCAACGTTCCTCAAAACAGCTTGAGAGGTGAATATTTTGTCAGCAAAATTTTATTTGTTTGCTCAAAGCTATTCAAAATGCTTCACAATGCACCACAATCCATTTTGTACGGCTATGGAGTATAGAACCCTTGCCAATCAGAGTGCGGCAAAAAAGACTGATAGGAGCATTTATATAGGGAGGACAGCAAAATGAACATTTTTCCAAAAGACAGTATTCCTGCCAAAATGCTTGCCGACTTAAAAAATCTTATCAAAAGAAATGCCAAGTTTGACAAAAAAACGCTGCTCGGTCTTATACCTCTGCTCATTTTTGCATGGGCAGGAAACAAAATTTACTGTGCATACAGAATAAACGGACTTACCGCTGAAATGATAACTGCCGTAAATGCCATGTTTTCAGACCCAATGCCGAGCTTGAACAAGTCAGACCTGTTGGCAGGTCTTGTGACGGCAGCGGCATTTAAAGTTTTTCTGTATTTCAAAAAGAAAAACAGGAAAAATTTCAGGGATAAGGAAGAATACGGCTCTGCAAGGTGGGGAACTGAAAAGGATATAGAGCCATATGTGGATTCTGAAAATCCGAAAAATAATATTATCCTGACAAAAACCGAAAGCCTGACTTTGAACAGCAGAGTGCCTAATGTTAAATTTGCACGAAACAAAAATATCCTTGTAGTAGGTGGTTCGGGAAGCGGTAAAACAAGATTTTTCGTAAAACCTAACATTATGCAAATGCACAGCAGCTATGTTGTGACAGACCCTAAAGGTACGTTAGTTCTTGAATGCGGAAAAATGCTTCAAAAGGCAGGATACCGCATAAAAATCATCAATACAATAAACATGGACAAATCCATGCACTATAATCCGTTCGCATACATTCACAGCGAGGAAGATATTCTGAATCTTGCGAACACGATCATCAGCAATACTCAGGGTGACGGCAGCAAAAGCGGAGAAGATTTTTGGGTAAAATCAGAACGACTTCTCTATTGTGCGCTGATCGCACTCATTTACTACGAATTTCCTGCTGAAGAAAAGAATTTCGGAACTCTCCTTTGGCTCATCAATCAGTGTGAAACACGAGAGGACGATGAAACTTTCAAAAACCGTGTTGATCTTGCGTTTGAAAGGGTCGAGCAGCAAAAGGGTGAAGATCATTTTGCTGTGAGACAATATAAAAAATACAAGCTTGCGGCAGGAAAAACCGCTAAATCAATACTGATTTCATGTGGTGCAAGACTTGCGCCGTTTGATATAGAAAAAGTCAGAAAAATGATGGCTTATGATGAAATGGAACTTG
>CALANW010000040.1 GCA_937926145.1 uncultured Ruminococcus sp.
AATTTAAAAATTGCAACAAAAAAATCTTGCAATTTTCGTCATATTGTAGTATAATGTCAATTATAAGTAAGCCAAATGATTATCTTTTATAAATAAATCGGAAAGGTTGCGGTCATTTTGACAAATTTAGGTTTTATCGGCGCAGGAAATATGGGTTCTGCCATTATTAAAGGCGTTGTCGCTGCGCAGTCCTCGGGCGAAAAAAATATTGATATCTTTGCTTATGATAAAGATGCATCGAAGCTTGACGCTCTTGAAAAAATCGGCGTGAACAAGTGCGCTGATGAAGCAGATGTTGTAAAAAAATGCAAATATGTACTCTTGGCTGTAAAGCCGCAGGGAATTGATGCTGCTCTTGAAGCTATTGCTCCGTTCGTGAACGGTGATACTGTCATAATCTCCATTGCGGCAGGAATTTCCGAGGAATACATCAAGAAAATGACTATTCCCGAAGCTAAGGTTGTCCTCGTAATGCCGAATACTCCGCTTCTTCTCGGCGAGGGCGCTTCTGCGCTTGCAAAGGCAGAGCCTACAACAGATGAAGAGTTTGGATTCGTAAAGAATATCTTTGCTTCAAGCGGAGTTGCCGAAGTCGTACCTATAAATAAGATGAAAGAGATCATTGCAATAAACGGCAGCAGCCCTGCTTTCATCTATCTTTTCGCAAAAGGCTTCACAGAATATGCAAAGTCGGTCGGAATCGATGACGGTGCGGCAATGAACCTTTTTGCGCAGTCGCTTATCGGCTCGGCTAAGATGCTCACCGACTCGGGTTATACCGTTGATGAGCTTATCAAAATGGTATCCTCTCCGGGAGGAACGACACTTGCAGGACTTGATGAATTCTACAAGGGAAACCTTACCGAAGTTGTCGGAAAAGCCTGCGAAAGCTGCACAAAGAGAGCTTACGAGCTTTCAAAATAATTGAGTAATTAATTATAGGTTGTCCGCATATAATTTCTTTGAAATAAAAAGCAAAGGAAGATGTATATGCAAAGGACAAAAAATGTTATGCCTTTTCTGCTCGGCTTGAAAAGTTCAAGGGCAAGCGGCAGACTTCCCGTAGTTCTGCTGATGCTGCTGTTCTGTCTGGGCGAGCTTACGGGCGCGGTTTCAAGCTGTGTTCCTGTCGGGAATGATATCCTGCGCAGGTCGGCAGATCTGTTTTTCCGCAACCGTGCAGGGTGTACGTTCATCGAAACGCTTGTGAACTCATTTTCGGGACCGTTTCTGCTGATGCTTGCGTGTCTGCTGCTCGGCTTCGGGGCGGTGTCGATGCCTGCGGAGTTGCTCGTTCCGTTTTTTCACGGACTTGGGATAGGCGTTATGCTTGCGGATATGAATGCGGCATACGGCTTGAAAGGTACGCTCGTTTCGACGGTTTTCATACTGCCGTTTGCGGTGCTTTCGGCGTTTATCGTGCTTATCGCGGCGAGGGAAAGCTTTTCGATGTCTTTTCTTTCAGCGAAGCGTTTGCTCGGCTTGGACAAGTCGGACGCAGGCACGGTGAAGCTTTATCTAACGAAATTTCTTGTGCTGTTTGCGGCACTCGGAGTGCTGTCGCTTGCAGACAGCCTTGTTACCTACTTTTTTGCAGGGCTTTGGTCGGGATTTTTAGGAATATAAGGGGTTCTCTAAAAACCTCCCTCACGGCAAATTTTCTACGACTTTGCGCATCTTCTGCGTTAGCGAAACTTGAAATACATTCGGAATGTATTCCGTAGTATTACACTGCGTTTCGCTGCCTTGAAGCTGCACAAAGTCCTAACGAAAATTTGTGAATAATACGAAGTATTATTTTGTTTCGGTTTTTAGAGAACCCCACAAGGGAATATAAAAATTAAGGAGCTGTATTTATTTGTCACTTTTTGGATTAAACGATTATACTAAGGCAGGCCCGGGCATTGCGAAAAATGCGCCAAAGAAAAAACCGTTTTTCGAGTTTTTTGAGCTTTATTTCCGCAAGTTCTGGAAGCTTTTGGAGCTTAATCTGCTGACGGCGCTTTTCTGTATTCCCATTGTAACGATAGGTCCTGCGATCGCAGGTATGACAAGAGTTCTGCGCAACTACCGACTTGAAAAGAACGCATTTATTTTCCACGATTTCTGGAAAGGCTTCTCGAGAAACCTCAAACAATCGATACCGATCGGACTTCTCGATATACTTTTTGCTGTTTCGGCTTATGCTGCGCTTCAGGTATATCCTGCAATGTATAAAAACTCGGGCAGCATCATCTACATTATCCTCTGCGTTATCTCGGTAAGCTTCGCGCTCACACTGCTGATGATGAATTTCTACATCTTCCCGATGATAGTTGCGACCGACCTCAGCCTTGCGAATATCATCAAGAATTCGTTTTTTCTCACCTGCGTTGGACTTAAAAAGAACGTGATAACACTGCTCGTTGTGGTTTTTGTCGTGCTTTTGCTCGGCGTGATGATAGTTCTTCACCCGCTTTCGGCAATAATCATTCCGATATGGCCGATAAGCTTCCTCGGATTCCTTATAATGTTCAACTCCTATCCGCTTATCCAGAAATATGTCATCGACCCTTACTATGAGGAAAGAGGGGAGAGCAATCCCGAATATGCTTACCTTGAACCGCTTGATGAAGAGGACGCTATTTTCACCGATATGGGCGGAAAGGAAGCTCCTATAGCTTCGTCCAAGGAAAAGTCGGGCGGCTCCAAATCAAAGGGCAATAAGAAAATTTCCTGATATGGCGAAAAAATTTGTCAAAACCCTTTACAAATGAAAAATAATATGGTATAATACTCTTTGCTGTGCTATGTGTGCACAGTGTATTTCCGTCTACTTGGAATACGGGTAACGCTCCGACGGAGAATTGTACCTGCCGTATTCTATGTTCACGGGCAAATTTTTGAAAGAGGTGTATTTATTATGATGCGCAAAGAAGAAAAAGCTGCTGTAATCGAAGCAAACAAGAAGAGCGAACACGACACAGGTTCACCTGAAGTTCAGGTTGCTATCCTCACCAAGAGAATCAACGACCTTAACGCTCACCTTAAGGATCATCCAAACGACCACCACTCCAGAAGAGGTCTTCTCAAGATGGTTGGCCGCAGACGTAACCTTCTCAACTACCTTATGAAGAAGGATATCACAAGATACCGTGCTACTATCGAAAAGCTCGGAATTCGTAAGTAATTTTTTACCGAAGGCAGTTCGTAAAGGCTATGTCCTTTACGCTGCCTTTGGTGCGTTTTAATGAAAATCAAATCGTTAAGCAGTTGTTTAGCATTAAATTGTACTCATTCGGTGAATGGGCAGAATTTATTGCTAAAGCTGCTGACGGTGGAAAATTAAATATTTTATTTAATAGGAGGCAGTTCAAATGGCAATGTCCAAACTCAAGACTTTTGATAATTACAGAGTCTTCACAACAACATTCGCAGGCAGAGAACTCAAAGTTGAAACAGGCAAGACCTGTGAGCTTTCCAACGGTTCATGCTGGGTAACATACGGCGAAACAGTCGTTATGGCTAACGTTACCGCAAGCCCCAAGCCAAGAGAGGGTGTAGATTTCTTCCCCCTTTCCGTTGACTATGAGGAGCGTCTTTACTCCGTAGGCAGAATCCCCGGATCTTTCACAAAGAGAGAGGGCAAGCCTTCCGATAAGGCTATCCTTACTTCAAGAGTAGTCGACAGACCTATCAGACCGCTCTTCCCTAAGGATATGAGAAACGATGTTTCCGTTGTTATGACAGTTCTCGCTGTTGACCCTGACTATTCCCCTGAGATCTGCGGAATGATCGCTACTTCCGTTGCTATCTCTATTTCCGATATTCCTTGGAACGGCCCTATCGGCGGCATTTCCGTTGGTCTTGTTGACGGTGAGATCGTTCTTAACCCTAACCTCGAACAGAGAGCAAAGACAGACCTCAACCTCACAGTTGCAGGCACAGCCGAGAAGATCGTTATGATCGAAGCAGGCGCAAACGAAGTTCCCGATGATGTTATGCTCAAGGCTATCCTCACAGGTCACGAAGAGATCAAGAAGATCGTTGCTTTCATCAACGATATCAGGGCTCAGATCGGCAAGAAGAAGTTTGAATTCGAGTCTATGGAAGTTGACCACGATCTCTTTGATGCTATCGAAGAAATGGCTGCTGAAGACGTTAAGGTCGCTCTCGACACAGATGATAAGAATATCCGTGAGGAAAGACTTAATCCTATCAAGGACGCTATCCACGCTAAGTTTGATGAAGCTTATCCCGACAAGATCGCTATGATCGATGAGTGCATCTATAAGCTCCAGAAGAAGATCGTTCGTAACTGGCTCTATGAGGGCAAGCGTGTTGACGGCAGAGGAATCGACGAGATCCGTCCTCTCGCTGCTGAAGTAGGCGTTCTCCCAAGAGTACACGGTTCGGGACTTTTCACAAGAGGTCAGACACAGGTACTCACGATCGCAACACTCGGACCTATCAGCGATTCACAGAAGATCGACGGTCTTGACGAAGAAGACAGCAAGCGTTATATGCACCACTACAACTTCCCGTCCTACTCCGTTGGCGAAACAAAGCCTTCAAGAGGACCCGGACGCCGTGAGATCGGTCACGGTGCGCTCGCTGAAAGAGCACTCGTTCCCGTACTTCCTTCCGTTGAAGAATTCCCGTATGCAATGCGCCTTGTTTCCGAAGTTCTTTCTTCCAACGGCTCAACATCGCAGGGTTCTATCTGCGGTTCTACACTCGCACTTATGGACGCAGGCGTTCCTATCAAGGCTCCTGTTGCAGGTATTTCCTGCGGTCTTATCACAAGAGATGACGGCAGCTTTATGACAATGGTAGATATCCAGGGTCTTGAAGACTTTTTCGGCGATATGGACTTCAAGGTTGGCGGTACTCACAAGGGTATCACAGCTATTCAGGTCGATATCAAGGTTGACGGTCTTACACCTGCTATCATCGAAGAAGCTTTCGCTAAGACACACAAGGCAAGAGATTATATCCTTGATGAAATTATGCTCAAGGCTATTCCTGAGCCTCGTGAAACAGTCGGCAAGTATGCTCCTAAGATGCTCCAGACCAAAGTTCCCGTTGACAAGATCAGAGAAGTTATCGGTCAGGGCGGTAAGGTCATTCAGAAGATCTCCGCTGACTGCGGCGTAAAGATCGACATCAACGACGACGGCAACGTATTCGTAAGCGGCGTTGATATGGACGGTGTTAAGAAGGCTATCCAGATCGTAAACACTATCGCAAACGACCCCGAAGTTGGTGCAATCTACAAGGGCAAAGTCGTTCGCCTTATGAACTTCGGTGCATTCGTTGAGATTGCTCCCGGCAAGGACGGACTCGTTCATATCTCTAAGCTCGATAAGCAGAGAGTTGAAAAGGTAGAAGATGTTGTTTCCGTTGGCGATGAGATCGTTGTTAAGGTAATGGAGATCGATAATCAGGGTAGAATCAACCTTTCGAGAAAGGATGCCCTCGCTGATATCGAAGCAAAGAAGAACGCTAACAACTAAATTATAACAAATTTTCCCCTCCTATCATATAATAAGGAAAAAGCTGATCTCTCAGCAATTTCCTTGATAGGGAGGGGATTTTTTATGGAAAAAATTCAGCTTTTGTATGCATTATTTCTTTGTATCGGGGCAACAGTGCTGTTCATTCTCGGCGTGATATCGGAACGCTCTCAAAAAAGCGTTACTCTTCATCTTATGATATTGCCGATAAGTAAAGAAACGCAGAATATAGAGCTTATCGCACGGAATATCCTTATCAAGGCAGAGGAGTATCCGGAAGAAACGCTTGTCATAATCTATGATAAGGGTGCAAGCGATGAACAACTGCTTATTTTTGATAAAATTGCAGGCGATAGCCTTGATTATGTGGTTGTGAAAGAATAGAAAACGGCGCTGTCCAAATAAATGGACAGCGCCGTTGATTCGTTTTTACAGCTTAATCTCCATACAGATAAAATCCTTGCCGAACATAAAACATTCGCCAACGATTTTGAACCCGAGCTTTCCATATAAAGCAAGCGCAGTTTCGTGACCCGTCTTTACAAGAATGTGTGCGCCCTTTTTGCCGTCTTTTCTCATCACATCAAAAACGTGAAGTATCATCTGACGGGCAATTCCGTGGTTCTGCATATCTTTACGGACGCAAATTCGGGAAAACTCACCGCTCGGGGCGAGTGACTTGTCCCAGCAGGGAAGAGCATCAACTTCATCATCTTTGTCGATCGAGATAGCTGCAATAATTTCATTGGCATCGTTTTTCATCACGAAAAGCGCATCTCGCGACATATCGAATTCTATCGTTTCTTCGTTTGGATAATTCTCGTTCCAGTCAGCAGGACCGTAAAGCATTGTCTTGTAAAGCGCAAGTATCTTATCCTTGTCAGCGGGTGAGGCAAGACATATTTCGTGCATATTATGTCAGTTCCTTTCGCGAATAAATCAAAGCTTCTTGCTTTCTTCCTTAAGAATTCGTCCGTCACGGAGAAGATCGTGAAGACGCTGATTATCACCCTCAACGAGCGCATCGCGGTACTCGGTCAGACGGTCGATAATGTAGTTTATCTCGAAAACGAGCGGATCTTTGTTGAGCATAAAAAGAGGTGTCCACATATCTTCGTTGAGCTTTGCAACTCGGGTAAGATCCTGAAAGCTGCCTGCGCTGAAGCCGAGCTGTTTCTGTCCGGTCGGACTTTTTATGTAAGCGTTGGAAACAACGTGCGCAAGCTGGCTTGTGAATGCGATGATCTGATCGTGTTCCTGCGGAGTTGCCTTTACGACCTTTTTAAAATTGATAGCGTATGCAAAATCTTCAATGAGATTTATCTTCTGCTGAGGGGTTTTTTCGGTCGGCGTGATGATAAAGCTTGCGGTGTCGAAAAGGTTGTCGAGCGAATATTCAAAACCCGAGAACTCACGTCCTGCCATAGGGTGAACGCCGATGAAGGTAACATCGTTTTCTTCGAGAATATCGGTAACGCTGTCGCAGATTGCTTTTTTTATGCCGCAGGTGTCGATGACGATGCTTCCCCTCTTGAACTTTGACGCATTTGTTTTGATATAATCTATCGTTGTGAGCGGATAGAGCGAAACTATGGTGATATCAGCAAGTCCGAGGTCGTTCGTTTCGGCGTCGATGGCGTGTTGGGAGAGCGCCATATCGATCGTTTCCTTGTCGATATCAACGCCGTAAACCGTGTGATTGGTGTGTTTTTTTATAGTTTTGCAAAGCGAACCGCCTATAAGTCCAAGACCGACAACTGTAATTATCATATTTGAAAAGTTCCTTTCAAAAAAATCTTCAATACAAATATTTTACCGCTTTTATCGGCAAAAGTCAACTGATTTCCTTGACTTTTATACAAAATACGGTATAATTATAGTAGAGTTAATTTTGTGTGAATTTTTTTAGATAAATCGATGCGTTATTTTTTTTGAAAGGGGTAAATGAATGAAAAAATACATAGCTTTTGCGGTTTCTTTGCTTATGATATGTTCAAGTTTTTCAGCCTGCGGAAATAAAGCTGCCGAAACCGATGTGAGCGAAGCCGTTTCCTCGGTAAGCGAAACTGTTGCTTCGTCAGTAGCAGAAACAGAGGTGAACAACGGAGTTTTCGGTGAGAATTATGACCCGTTTGCCGATGATTACGACCCTTACGGCGACAGTGCGGAAAATGCTTCGGCTGTTGTCGTGACCGCTTCGACAGCCGAGATCTCTTCCGATGAAAATGCTGATATTTCGGATAAAGTTTCTGCCGAAACGCAAAGCAATCTCTCGCAGGATAAATCGGACAGCGCGGTAAAAACAGCTTCGTCCGAGGATACAAAGACTTCGGCAAGTGCGGAAAAAAACGATACTTCGTCAAAAAAGAATGACAGTGCGAACGGAATATCTCTTGTGCTGAACACGGGTAATGGCTGGAATGACGGAACGAGTGACTTTGTGCAGATCGACGGCGCAGTGAAAAACGGCGGCAGCGGAAATGTTTCCGGTTGGACAGTGACTATCTCTGTTGGCAAAAGCGTAAGCGTTGACCAATCGTGGAACTGCAATTTTACGCTGAAAAACGGAAAAATAACCGTAACGCCCGTTGACTACAACACCGACATCAGCGCAGGAGGAGAGGCAACATTCGGTATGATACTTAAAAACGCAAGCTCCGTTGACGCTTCAAAGGCAACATTAAAGTGCGGAACTGTCACTGCCTCGGGCACGGGCAACGGCGGCAACAACAATAGCAACTCTAATAATAACAGCGGTGTTGGAAACAATGATCCTAAAATCACAGCTGCAAAGGACGTTCCGAAGCCGACAACGGACGACTGGCTTTCGGTCAAGGGCAACAAGATAGTTGACAAAAACGGCAAGGAAGTATGGCTGACGGGCTGCAACTGGTTCGGCTACAACACGGGAACGAACACCTTTGACGGCTTGTGGGCGTGTGACCTCAACACCTCAATAGCATCTATTGCAGACCACGGATTCAATCTGCTCCGTGTGCCGATATCGAGCGAGCTTATCAAAAACTGGTCGAACGGAAATTACCCGACTGCGAACTTCAATCAGGCAACGAATTCCTACCTCGTTGGAATGAACAGCCTTGAAATTTTCGACTATGTTGTAGGTCAGTGCCGTGCGAACGGACTTAAAATTATGATAGATATTCACTGCGCAAAGACGGATTCGATGGGTCACATGAAAGCACTCTGGACGGACGGTGATATAAGCGAAAAGGACTATCTCGACACGCTCGCATGGATGGCAAAACGATACAAAAACGATGATACGATCATCGCATTTGACCTTGAAAACGAACCTCACGGCAAGCCTAACGAATCCCCGAGAGCAAAATGGGATAACTCCAAGGACAGCGACAACTGGAAATATATCGCCGAGAAAGCCGCGAACAGCGTTCTCAAACAGAACCCGAACGTTCTCGTTATGGTCGAAGGAATTGAAATTTACCCGATAGATACGAAGAAAAACGGCAATTTCAGCTCGACGAATTCTGCCGATTACTACTTTAACTGGTGGGGTGGAAATCTCCGAGGCGTAAAGGATAATCCTATCGACCTCGGCAAATATCAGAACAAGCTCGTCTACTCGCCGCACGATTACGGCCCTGCGGTATATCAGCAGCCTTGGTTCAAGAGCGGATATAACTACAACAGCCTTTACAAAGACTGCTGGCACGACAACTGGTTCTACATTCAGGAGGAGGGCATTGCGCCGCTTCTCATTGGCGAATGGGGCGGTTATATGACCGAGCCGAACCTCACATGGATGACGCATCTGCGTAAGTTTATCAAGACAAACAAGATAAATCACACATTCTGGTGCTTCAATGCGAACTCGGGCGACACGGGCGGACTTGTCAAGGACGATTTTGTGACTTGGGACACGGAAAAGTACAATTTCGTCAAGGAAGTTTTATGGCAGGAGAACGGAAAATTCGTCGGACTTGACCATGAAATTCCACTCGGAAAGAATGGAATTACGCTTACTGAGAAAAAATGATTTAATGCGTAATGCGTAATTCGTAATGCGTAATTTTTTATGCCACAACATTTTTATAAAAAGTCTATGGGCGAATTCAGTATCCAACATCTCAAATACTAAAATCAAATAAAAAACGGCAAACGAAATTCATTTTCTATGTTTCGTTTGCCGTTTTTATTTTGTTATAGAAAAGTTGGGTACAGAATCCGTTCTATAAGTTTTTTATTACAAACTAACGGAGTATAAATAATTCCGAATTCCTAATTCCGCATTCCGAATTATTTAAGCGCAATGTCCTTTATGACCTCACCTGCAATGATAAGTCCTGCAACGGACGGTACAAATGCGCAGCTTCCGGGGGTCTGACGCTTTCCCGAAACCTCTTCGCTCTGGCGGGGAGTTATCGGCTCTTCCGTGGAAAAAACGCATTTGAGGTGCTTAACACGGCGCTTTTTCAGCTCGTAGCGCATCACTCTTGCGAGGGGACAGACCGAGGTTTTGTATATGTCTGCAACCTGAAATTTGGTCGGGTCTATCTTGTTCCCTGCGCCCATTGAGCATATTATCGGCGTACCAGCCGCCTGCGCTTTCATAACAAGCTCTATCTTTCCGACGACCGTATCTATCGCATCGATAACATAATCGTACTCGGAAAAGTCAAAGGTATCTGCGGTTTCGGGGGTGAAAAAGGTTTTGTACGCTTTGAGCTTTATATTCGGGTTGATGTCGAGAATTCGCTTTGCCGCAGCGTCAACCTTATATTCGCCAATGGTCGAATGGAGCGCGATTATCTGTCGGTTTATATTCGACAGTGCGACCGTGTCGTTGTCGATAATGTCAAGCGCGCCCACGCCCGAACGCGCAAGAGCCTCAACGGCATAGCCGCCAACTCCGCCTACGCCGAATACGGCTACTCTTGCATTTGCAAGCTTCTCCAAAGCTTCTTCGCCGAAGATAAGCTCAGTTCTTGAAAATTGGTTTATCATTCCTGATGTGTCCTTTCGATCATTCTTCTTCGTCAAAAGCTTCATCGTCAAATGTTTCGTCCTCGGGAGAAAATTCTTCATTATCGCTGTCGGAAATGTCACTATTTTCGGCAGCGGTTTCTGTTTCCTCGGCATCTTTGCTTCCGTTGGGGAGGATAACGATAGCCTGACTGTACATCTGCGCATAACGTGTTTCAAACTTGTTGATGTTGTAGTCGATGATGCCTTTCATCGGGTCGTTGAGCGTGACGATATCGGCGCTCATATTGAAGCCTGCAAGCACGAAGCAATGCTCGTTCAGATACCAGTCGAGTTTTTCGCCCGTGGCATTGTCGTACCAGCTTTCGTAGTATTCGGGTTCGATCATTCCGTCCGTCGCCCAGCAGATAACGGGTATGCCCTGCGCAAGATAATCATACAGAACATCGGGATCAGAACCCGAGAGGTTTATAACGTCATACCCGCCGCCGTGATCGTCAAGATACTTGTTCGCCGCCTTGACTATCGCGTTTGAGAAGCAGCCGTAACCGCGTGTGAAAGGGTCGCCGATGAAGTAGTCGAAAAAGCTGTCCTTGTAGAGAAGATCGTCTTTGTACTGAGCATTTCCACCCTTAGGAAGATAGTTCTTCGCAAGGTCAACTTTATCAGCGTCAAAGCCGAGATAGCGAAGATATATCGTCAGTGCGGTTATCTCACAGCCTACGGGAAGCTCGGGATTCTGCAGAACCGATTCCATATCGATATAGACCGAATTTTGGTCATAATCCTTGCGCTTGCGGCTCGTTATGACAGTCCTGCTCGTTTCCGTTTCGCCGTCAGCGTTCGTTTCAATGGGGACTGTTGTGACTTCGGGTGCGTCCGTAACGTCCTCAATATCGAAAACATAAGTAGTTTCTTCGGTGACGGTTTCGGTCGGGGTGGTCGTTGTTTCGCAGACCTCCGTCATAGCCTGAACGGGCTGGGGAGTTTCATCAACCTTTTTTCCGTTTCGTGCAATGATTATCACGACCGAAGCTATCGCCGCGGCAAGCACAATGCAGACAGCCGCAATGGCAAGCCTTATTATCATTTTATCCAAAGTGAATTCCTCTTTTATTTGATAAATCTGAAACTGTCGAAGTTAAAGTCCGTGCCCGGCATAAATACAAAGCTGAGCTGAGTTTTTCCGCTTATTTTATCGATATCAAAGGTCTGAGCGGTGTACTCTGCGGACTGTTTGAAGTTTACGAGGGTCGTTTTCTGCGTTCCGTCAGCATTGTAGCGAAGCTGGATAGCGTTTATCTCGTTCGGAGTGCTGCCGACTATCTCAACCTTTGAAGCGCCGTCCGCAAAATCAAGCTCGCCGAAGTCGATAACAACGTTGTTTCCGATGTTTATTACCCTGCTGCCGCTGACCTCGAATTCATCGCCGTAAATATTCTCATACGAGCCTGCGGAAATGCCGCCGAACGGGTCGTTTGCGCCCGAAAATGCAAAGCCGCCGAAAATATTGTTGTCGCTGAACACGAAGTAAAGGTCGGTCGTGCCGCAAATAGGTTTTGAGAGCGTGAATTTATACGGCGAAGGCTTGTCCCAGCCGTTGTTGTGTGGGAACATAAGCGTTTCGATGTGCTCGCCGCCGTTGTCTGGGTCGCCCGAGTAAAGCTCAACGGGGATCTCACGGTTGTTGCAGTTTCCAATGTAAAGCGTGAGTTTGTCCGAGCCGTTTTTGCCGAATTCGACCGAAGCGAAGCCGACAGCCGTTCTGCCGCCGAATCCACCGACTGCACCGTGTTCCATAATTGTGACAGGCTTGCTCGAATACTTGTAAATGCAGGCAGGAACGTCCTTGTATGGGTCAATAGAAGCCTGTCCAAGTCCCGTTATCTCAAACGGCAGGTCGGAGATTACCTGCGGATACTGGGAGCCGTTATTGCCGTAGATGCGAAGCGTGAAATTGCCGTCACCCTTTGCCGTTACTTTAATGGTGCTGCCGTCCAAAACCTCCGCTTCGGCGTAGTTAACGGGGACACTGCTCTCGCTGACAGCCTTGCAGCTGATGTCGGAGAAGCTTGCGTTTTCGGGGTAAATTTTATATTTGACGAGTGCTGTTTTCTTGTTTTCATCAAGCTTGTTTCCGTCAGCATATTCGGCGGAAATTTTTCTCATAGGGATAAGTTCACCATTCACATTTTCATCATGTGAAATCTGCGGAACAAGCTTTTCACAGCGAATATCGGAGCTGCCCTTTACGGCTATATTTACCTCTGCACTTTCAAGTTCGTTCGAGGTGACTTTTACAGTAATTTCACCCTCGGTGTTGTCGGAAGAAACTATCGCAAGCAGTTTGCCGCTGAAAAGTCGGCGCGTGTCGGTTTTAAACTGCTCATAGTCGGTCGAATCGCCGTTGTCAAGACCCATAAGTCTGCCGCTGCCGCTGACCTCGACTTTGACATAGTTCCGCGCATTTGCGGCGAAAGTTCCGTTCCTGTCAACAGCGGATATCTCGATGAAAGCAAGGTCACGACCGCCCGAGAGTATTTCCGTTCTGTCGGCGGAAAGCTTTATAGCTGCGGCGTTTCCGAAGCTTCGCTGAATATCTTTTGCGATAACATTTCCGTTCTCGCCATAAGCAACGGCTTTGAGCTCGCCCTTTTCGTAAGGAACGCTCCAAGCGAAGTGGAGAACATCGCCGTGCTTGTGGTCGATAGTCTGTTTGCCGAGCGACTTTCCGTTGAGGAAAAGCTCCGCATTGTCAGCGGTAGAATATGCGATAACGTCGATGAGCTGACCATCGTTGAAATCCCAGTAGGGTAGGAGGTGTATCATCGGCTTGTCTGTCCATACAGACTGATAGAAATAGTATGCGTCCTTGGGGAAGCAGGCGGTGTCGGTCATTCCGAAGAAGCTGTTCTTGCTGCTGTACGGTGTAGGTTCGCCTATGTAGTCAATGCCAGTCCAGACGAACTGACCTGCGCAGAATTTTCTGTCGCGGTCCTCTATCCAAGCTTTTTCGGCAGGCTTTCCCCATACAACGCAGCTGTTGCCGAGCGAAGAACATTGGTTGTCATCGTGCGTGAGCAGCGGCTTTGAAGCAGGAAAATGGTATATGCCGCGGCTGCGCACCTCGGATGAAGTTTCACTGCCGTAGATAACAACATTCGGGTACTTTTTATGATGCTCGTCATAGCACCGCTCGGTGTAGTTGTAGCCCGAATTTACAAGAAATTCGCCGACTTTCTGAGCGTTTTCCCATTCGATATAGTTCGAGCCGATAGTGACTTCAGCGTGTTTGTTCGGGTCAAATTTGCGGACATAGCCTGCGAGCATTTTGGCAATTTCAAGACCGTGTTCCGAAGCGTGAGTGTCGTATATCTCGTTGCCGATGCTCCACATTATAACGCAGGGGTGATTGCGGTCACGCTTTATCCAGTTTTCGACATCGGCGTGAGCGGTTTCCTTGAAGAAACGCGCATTGTCGAACTCGGTCTTGGGCAGCTCCCACATATCGAAGCTTTCGCAGTTCACGAGCAGACCTATTCTGTCGCAAATTTCAAGCAGCTCCCTTGCAGGCATATTATGCGAGGTACGGACAGCGTTCGCACCCATTTCTTTCATTATCATAAGCTGACGTTCAACAGCACGGCGGTTCACAGCCGCACCGAGCGCGCCCATATCATGGTGAAGACAAACGCCCTTGAGCTTCATATATTTTCCGTTGAGGAAGAAACCCTCGTCGGGGTCAAATTTAATGCTGCGGAAACCAAAGTCTGTTTCATACGAATCAAGTATCTCACCGTTCCTGATAAGGCTTGCACGGAGCGTGTAAACAACGGGTGAATCGAGTTCCCAAAGCTTGAAATTTGGAACGGAAAAATCAGCGCTTTCCGATTCGGCGGCAATGTTTCCGTTCGCATCATAAACAGTATATTCAATGCCGTCATATTCGCCGACAGCTTCGGTATCAACGTGAACAGAGCCGTTTTCGACATTTGCTGTAACATAAACGCCGTTCCAAAGGATATGCGTCTTGTTCGTTTCGGTGAGGTAAACACTGCGGTAAATTCCTGCGCCCGAATACCACCTCGAATTCGGCGCCACATAGCGAACCTGAACCATTACGGTGTTTTCGCCGTCAACGAGCAGGTCGGTGATATCGAACGAGAATGACGAGTAGCCATAGTGCCAGTCGCCTGCCTTTTTGCCGTTTATATAAACCGTACTGTCCATATAAACGCCGTCAAAATCGATGCTGAACGCCTTGTCGGCTTTGTTTACGGAAAAGGTCTTGCGATACCAGCCCTCACCGCTCTTGTAGAGGTTGTTCGTATCATAGATAAGCCAGTCGTGGGGAATCTCAACGGGTTTGAAGCTGCCGGTTACGGCTTTTTCATAGCCTGTGCCGTTTTCAAGAAGTGCAAATTCCCAACCGTTGTCGAAGTTTGTTGTTCTGTTTATGTTCATGTAACGATCCCTTTCGCAAAATTTAATAACTGTCTCTTATACACATCTCCGAGC
>CALANW010000041.1 GCA_937926145.1 uncultured Ruminococcus sp.
TTTGCCCTCTGGACACCCACCACCCTTTAAAAAGCGTGGACGTAAACTTTAGTTTGGATTTTTTCTAACATACTTTTTCAATAAGCTTAAATGCCGTCAGAGCAATTGCTTTGACGGCATATTTTTTTTTAATTTACATCAACGGTGCGATTATGCGAAGCACCCTTCCGAAAAATTTCGTAAGTATGTTGAACTTTTTGCAGTCTTCAAGCGTTATACGCTGACATTTCTGCAAAGTGAGCTGATAATCTTCCTCGGTTTCGCGAACCGAACTTGTACCGTAGGTGTAAGCCGCACATTCAAAATGCAGGAACAAGCTGCGGTAGTCGAGGTTTATCGAGCCGACAACAGCACGGATATCATCGCTGACAAATACCTTTGCGTGAACAAATCCCGGCGTGTATTCGTAAATCTTCACACCTGCTTCGATAAGCTCGGCATAATATGTATGCGCAAGCCAGAAAGCATACTTTTTGTCGGGGATATGCGGCATTATTATGGAAACGTCCACGCCTCTTTTCGCTGCATAGCACAGCGCAGTTTTCATTTCATCATCAATGATGAGATACGGGGTCATAATGTGGACGTACCTTTTCGCGCGGTAGAGGATATCGAGGTAAACGTTCAGACCGACATTTTCACGGTCGAGCGGACTGTCGCTGTATGGGATAACATATCCCGATTTTGCTTCGTCCTTTATCTCGGGGAAATCGTGAACGATATAGTCGCCGAAATTGTCCCATTTCTGCTCGGTCATATTCCAGTTTTGCAGGAACATCATCGTGAAGCTTTTTACAGCCTCGCCTTTGAGCATAATGCCCGTGTCTTTCCAATGTCCGAAGCGCTCCACCTTGTTGATGTATTCATCGGCGAGGTTTATTCCGCCAGTAAAAGCGGTCTTGCCGTCAATAACAACTATCTTTCGGTGGTCACGGTTGTTCTGAACTGTCGAAAGCACGGGAACTATCGGCGAAAAAACCTTGCATTTTATGCCGAGTGCCTGCATTTTCTTCGGATAATTCACGGGAAGAAGCATTATCGTGCAAGTGCCGTCATACATAAAGCGCACTTCCACGCCCTCTTTGACCTTTTGTTTGAGTATTTCGAGGATCGTGTCCCACATATAGCCCTCGTCAACGATGAAATACTCCATAAAGATGAACTTTTTCGCCGCAAGAAGCTCCTTTTTGAGCGCTTCAAACTTGTCTTCGCCGAGCGGAAAAAACTTTGTCGCCGTATTTTTATAAACAGGGAAAAAGGCGTGGCTTTTCATATATTCGGCAAAGCGAACCTCAGCCTCATCGATGTCGGCAAGCTCACGCACAACATTGTCATTCTGCGGAAGATATTCGTTCGTTTCCTTTATAACGTCCGAAAGCCGCCTGCGCACGAGCCGCGTTCCGAGTTCGAGCCTGACGTAAGTGTACATAAGCGTTCCGAAAACGGGAAGCGTCAGCACAGGTATTATCCACGCCATTTTGAAGCTTGTGTTGGACTTATCGCTGATAATATATATCATCGCAAGCGTCGAGATGATGAGATTCAGCGCGTAGAAATACTCCATTGAATTTTTCATCGTGTTCACGCACAGATAGAAGAAAACTATCTGGATTATCACGAACAGAAAAACTATCATCGTTCTGCCGAAGATAAGCCTGCACAGCTTTTTTATTTTGGAAAGCATCAATTTTCGTTTGTTCACTGTTTTTGTGTCTCCTTATATCTGTCCGTTCGGACTGAATGACCCCATTCCCCCGATTATGTATCACATAAATTTATCGAAAGTATATTCCGAAAGCTTTTTATCCACCATTTGCGATATCTCGGCGAAAACACGCTGATAACCGCATTTTCCCGCCATTCCCCTGCTGCATTCGTAGTTGTTCGTAAGGCACTTGCTTATCGCATATTTGCCGTCGATAGCTTCAACAACATCTTTCATCGTGATCTCGTTGGGCTTTTTCGCAAGCTCATATCCGCCCTGCGTACCCTTGAACGAAACAACGATGCCTGCCGCAACGAGCTTGCGCAGAATTTTCAGTGCAAAACGGAGCGAAACAACAGTTCTTTCGGAGATCGAGTTCGCGTCGAGCCGCTTACCCGCTTCGCAAAGACAGCCAACTATGCGGACTGCATAATCCGCTTCCAAAGTCATATTCATAAACCAAACCTCACTAAACTAAGATCAATCAAGAAAATCCTTAACTTTTCTGCTTCTGCTCGGGTGACGGAGCTTACGCAGAGCCTTGGCTTCGATCTGTCTGATACGCTCACGGGTAACGTTGAACTCCTTGCCGACCTCTTCGAGCGTTCTTGAACGTCCGTCCTCAAGACCGAAACGCAGACGAAGCACCTTTTCCTCACGCTCGGTAAGCGTTGAAAGGACTTCGCCGAGCTGTTCCTTAAGAAGAATGAGCGAAGCCGCATCAGCAGGCGCAGGAGCATCATCATCGGGGATAAAGTCACCGAGGTGGCTGTCCTCCTCCTCGCCGATAGGTGTTTCGAGCGAAACAGGGTCCTGCGCGATCCGCATTATCTCACGAACGCGCTCGGGTTCCATATCAAGCTCCGCAGCGATCTCCTCGGGAGTAGCATCGTGACCGTTCTTGTGGAGAAGCATACTCGAAACCTTTTTTACCTTTGTGATAGTTTCGACCATGTGAACGGGGATACGGATAGTTCTTGCCTGATCGGCAATTGCACGGGTGATAGCCTGACGTATCCACCATGTTGCGTAGGTCGAGAACTTGAATCCCTTTGTGTAATCGAATTTTTCAACAGCCTTGATAAGACCGAGGTTGCCCTCCTGAATAAGGTCGAGGAACTGCATACCTCTGCCGACATAACGCTTCGCAATGGAAACAACAAGACGGAGGTTAGCTTCGGAAAGACGCTTCTTCGCCTTTTTATCACCCTTTGCCATTCTTTCTGCAAGCTCAATTTCTTCCTCAGCGGAAAGAAGAGGAACTCGTCCTATTTCTTTAAGATAGATCTTTACGGGGTCATCGATAGCGATGCCCTCGGTCGAGAGCGAAAGCTCCAGATCGTCTTCGCCGAGAGGGATATCCTCGTCAAAGTTTTCGAGCGAGAAGTCGTCGATGATCTCGATGTTGTTATTTGAACAGCTTTCGTAAAAGCTTTCCATCTGGTCAACGTCATATTCGAGGTCTTCGAGAACATCCGTGATCTCCTTTGTGGAAAGCTTGCCGCTTGATTTGCCCTGCTCAATAAGGCTTTCGATAGTTCTTTTTTCTGCCATAATATAAACTTCCTCCTATATAAAACGCGGAAAACCGCATTGTAATACTAATTTTTAATCAAAGTGTAGACAAAAAATCGGCGCAAAACCCATATA
>CALANW010000042.1 GCA_937926145.1 uncultured Ruminococcus sp.
CATACTGCTTTTACGGCAATAACTATTACGTTGTAAATGCAAGGGGACACCTTTACGGTCTGGGAGAACCCGAAGATTACGGATATTCCAAGGCATACAAGCTTGAAGAGCTTCCTATGTTTCCCGACTTCCGTATTTTTCCCTGCGGTGAAGATACGGAAGATCTGCGGAAGCTTATCTCCGAGCTTATAAACCGTGATGATATTGATGAGCTTATATGTGCCACGGATGCAGGGCGTGAGGGCGAGCTTATCTTCCGTCATATCTATGAAGCCAATCGCTGCACAAAGCCCGTCAAGCGTTTGTGGTGCAGTTCAATGACCGATGAAGCCATAAGGAAAAAGCTTAAAAATCTTCCTCCCGACAGCGATTATGACGGCGAATATTATGCCGCACTTGCAAGGCAGAAATCGGACTGGATAATCGGTATGAACCTTTCACGTCTTTACGGTGTGCTTGATGATTATGCTCACCATATCGGCAGAGTGAAAACTCCCGTACTTGCCATAATCGTTGACAGGGACAACGAGATACAGAGATTTTCAAAAAGCGTTTTCTACCGCCTTGAAATGCCAAACGGAGCATTGTCCGAAAATGTCTTTGACACCCGTGAGGACGCAGAAAGACAGATGCGTTCCGCAAACGGCAGAGAAGCAAGGGTGCTTTCGGCTGTGAGCGAAACCAAGAGCAAAAACAGACCTCTGCTCCATAACCTCACATCATTACAGCAGGAAGCAAATGATTTGTACGGCTATACGGCAAAGGAAACTCTTGACACCGCACAGAGCCTTTATGAAAAGAAGCTTATTACCTATCCGAGAACCGACTGCACATATATTTCCGATGATATGAAAGGAAATGTTTTGAGAACGGCTGACTGCATTTCGGCAGTTCCCGAATATGCACAGAGAGCGGAAAAGCTCATATATCAGGGGCTTAACCTTGACAGCCGTGTGGTAAATACCGCAAAGCTGGATGGTCACGATCATCACGCAATACTGCCCGAAGCGAAGTCAGCGGGAACAGCAGGACTTTCCGAAAAGGAGAGAAACATTTACGGCCTGGTTATTGACCGCCTGCTCTCGGCATTGGACAAGCCATACAGATACAAGGAAACGAATTATGTTTTTGAATGCAATGGAACTGCATACAAGCTGAAAACGGAAAGTCCAGTTGAATTGGGCTGGAAAGCTTATGACAGGGAAAAGAAAGATAAGCCGAATACGGAGCTTGGATATACGCAGGGAGATACATTCTCTGCCGAGGGCATCAGGGTCAAAGAGATAGAAGCACAGCCCCCAAAGCATTTTACAGATGCAACGCTTCTTTCGGTCATGAGCAATATTGACAACCGCATTGATGATAAGTCCCTCAGATCCGCTGTTTCGGGAAAAGGCATCGGAACTGAAGCCACAAGAGCAGAAATAATCGAAGAGCTTATCCGTTCGGGATATGCGGAGCGAAACTGCAAAAATATCGTATCTACACAGTTCGGAAAGGACTTTATCGCATCCGTTCCCGACAGCGTAAAAGCCGTTGAAAGAACAGCAGAATGGGAACAGGTTTTCACAAATATCAAGGAAAATGGCGTAAATGCGGACAGCTTTATTCGTGAGGTCAAGGATTTTGTCAGTTCGGTCATAGAGCTTGAAAAAAGTCCCGAACGAAAAAGAGTTCCTGTCAGAAACAGCAGGAGTATTTCAAGGCGTGAGTCTGTCGGCATCTGTCCGAGATGCGGAAAGAACATCTATGAGGGGAAAAAGAATTTTTACTGCGAAAGCGGAATTGACAAATGCGGTTTTTCAATATGGAAAGAGGAGAAATTCATAAAGGACACCATAACGGTGGAAACGGCAGTCAGACTTCTTAACGGTGAGATAGTTAAGCTGAAAGCTGTGAGCAAAGACGGCAGGCTTTATGATGCGGAATACTGCCTTGAGGATACAGGCAGATATGTCAATCTGAAAAGACTGCCGCAGGAGAGGAAGCCTGTCGGCATCTGCCCAAAATGCGGAAAAAACATATTTGAGGGCAGAAGCAATTTTTACTGTGAGGAAAGCAGGAACGGCTGTAATTTTACCCTGTGGAAAGAGGACAGATACAACGGGATCACTGTTACAGCCGCAAACGCTTCCGACCTTCTGGCAGGCAGAAAAATATACAAGACAAAAAAGAAGCTGAACGGTCATGAGGAACGAAAAGCCTATGTTATGGAAGTGACCGATAAATATGTCAATATTCGTGCGGCGGAGGATAAGTAATGTCTATGGAAGAAAAGAAGAAACGTTTATATGAAAGCGGCTATTGTGCTTCCAATGAAAAGGTCCTTTCAGCTTTATGGCGAGCGGCTTTTATTGCCAAAATATGCAGTATTGAAATTCCAAATGATATAGAGGTCAAAACTGCTTCCCAAAACGAAGTGGCAAATATTTCGGCTGAACCATTTTCGGAAGCACTTGCACATCTTTTTATTATGTATGGTGCAGGATACATAAGTTTTGAAAAACTTGAAAACATTGCACGGGATGCAGATAAATTCAAAGACGAAATTCTGTCTGCGGAGAACTTTATTATCGAGCAGTCCTCAAAAGATGAAAAAGAATGTGTTTCCGAGGATATAATTCAGCGGATACTCTTCTGCACCATAAATTAAAAGAAGTACCCCGAAATACAGACTGTCGGCTTCGATACGGCACGAAAGCTTTGTGAGAGTACGCATACGGTCATTCACAACGGCTTTGTTTTCGTCCGTGATGTGGGCTTTCTTACACAGCTTCTTAATGCCGATGAGCCGATGGGAAGCTTTACTCCAAAAAATACAATTAAGATCAGCGGAAAAGAGCAGATAATCAATGATTTCAAGGATAATTCAATAATCGAAAAATCATTGAATGTTCCCGAAAATGAAATGCCCGATATGCCTT
>CALANW010000043.1 GCA_937926145.1 uncultured Ruminococcus sp.
TGCGCTTACTGCTGTTATGTTTGTAAGGGTTATTGTTTTTGTTTCGGGTTCGCTCTTAAAAGTGATAGATTTTGCTGTTGTTGGAAGAGCTAAAGCCGATGCGTCAAGATTTGTATTGAGCGTGAGCGTGTAAGCGGTTTTTTTATCCGTAATGCTTTCAAGAGCAAGTTCAATGTTGGGGAACTTTCTGCTGGTTTCGCCGTAGGAAAGCGTTACTGCATCCGCCCACTCTGCCTTTATTGCCTTATTCTTCTTGTAATAGAAAGCGTTGAGCTCTTTTCCGTCGGCTGTTGTGTTTTCTACAGTTATATTTTCGGAAATATCCTTTGTGCTGTAGAGTACGATAGTTCCGCTTGCAAGCTTTACTGCTTCACCGTTTTCGTCTGCGACCTTGACACTGAGCTTATTTGTTACATCTGTGAGGGTCACCTTTGCGACATCACCGTCGGTGAGGACAAGCTCTGCGTTTCCTGCTGTAACTGTTGAAGCAGTTGTTTTTGCTGTTGGAAGTTTTACCGTACCGTTAAGGTTTGAGATAGATGTAAGTCTGCTTGTTACAGTAAGCGTTTTGTTTTCAGATACATTTACATCACCGAATGTTGCTATGCTAACTGCTTCAATATTTTCGTTGATATTGAGCGTTGAAGTTCTTGTTCCGTTCACTGCTCCGAAACTGTTTTCAGCTGAAATGGTAAGGGTTGTATTTGCAGCTGCACTCAATGCAATAGATTTGCCTGCCGACTGCTTTATCTCACAGCCGATAGTAGTATCTACGGGCGCTGCAATGCTTGTTACATCTGTTGTGAGCGCACCTGTACCGTTGATCGTGATGCTCTTTGCTGTTTTGGGAAGCGTGAACTTCGGTTCTGTAACGTCTGTATTGAGCGTGAGGGTATATTCGGCGTTCTTGTCCGTTATTCCCTCAAGAGCAAGTTCAACATTCGGGAACTGTCTGTATGTATCGCTGTAAGAAAGCGTTACTGCGTCTGCCCACTCTGCTTTTACTGCTTTATTCTTCTTGTAGTAGAAAGCGTTGAGCTCTTTTTTGTCAGCAGTTGTGTTTTCGATCGCTGTCTTTTCTGAGATATCCTTTGTGCTGTAAAGTACGATAGTTCCGCTTGCGAGGTCAACGGTTCCGTTATTTTCGTTTACGACCTTAACGTTAAGCTTTCCTGTTACATCTGCAAGAGTGACCTTTGCCATATCACCATCAGTGAGAATGATCTCTGCATTTCCTGCTGTTACAGTTGAAGCTGTTGTTTTTGCTGTCGGAAATTTCACCGTACCATTGAGGGAATAAACGGCTGAAAGCCTGCTCGAAACTGTGAAAGTTTTTCCATTGGCAACATTTACAGTGCCAAAAGTTGCAAGGCTTGTTATCTCGGTATCTTCGTTTATGTTGAGTACCGATGTCCTTGTTCCGCTCACTGCGCCGATATTTGTCGTTTCACTGTTTATATCAAGTGTTTTGCCTGCCGAAACTCTGACAGCGAGTGTCTTGCCCTTTCCGTTTACTTCTACATCAAATGCTGTATTTGTCGGAACATTGAGGCTCGTTGCGCTTATATTGAGTGCGCCCGTACCGGTGAATGTTATGCTTTCTGCCTTCGTCGGAAGTGAAATGGTCTTTACATTTGCATCTTTATTGAGGGTTATGGTAAGCGCCTTTGTGTCTGTTTTGTACGCGCTGAGAGCGGTTGTCAGATCGTCGAATGTCTTGATCTCAGTACCGTCGAAAACGGCTATCGCGCTTTCTGTGAGTGCAGGTATAGCTTCTGTTCTGATAACATAGCCGCAAACCTTGCACTTGTATGTTTTTTCGCCCTCTGCGGTCATTGTCGGCTGTTTAGTTATTGTTCCGCTGTCCTCTGTATGTACGGCGAAGTCGACCTTTTCGGAACAAGTCGAGCATTTATGCCAGTGTCCGCTTGCATCGTATGTCCAGTTTGCGTCAAGGACGTGCTTATGGTCGAGCTTTGCTATCGGTTCTGTTCTGATAACATAGTCACATACTGTGCATTTGTAGGTTCTTTCACCCTCGCTTGTTTCGGTAGGCTCTATTGTTATTGTGCCGTCATCGGAAATATGCTTTTCAAAGTCAACCTGTTCATTGCAGGTCGTGCATTTATACCAATGTCCGTTTTCATCGTAGGAATATGTATTTTCAAGTGTATGCTTATGAACTTCAGAATTCTTCACATCAAGCATAACGGCACTGACAAAAGAAATACTGTCATAATTGCTTATCTTGATATATGCAAGTTCACCGTTCGCACTGCTGTCCCACGCGCTGTAGATATCATCATATCTGAGGTAAGCTGTATTGCCCGAATTTGAATAGCTGTAATCGCACGCCGAAAGCTCAGTCCAGCCGCCCCAGCCGCTGTTCATAAGTGCAAATTTCGGCGCAGTCTGTGAGCTGTACTTTACAGCAAGCTCTTTTCCGCTTGCGAAGTCTTTGAGCTCCGCTACCTTTATATTGCCGTCGCTTCCAACGGAAACCGATGTTCCCGATGAGTAATCATTGTGTGCATAAAGCGGAAATGAAGCCTTGCTCGCCCAGACGACACTGCTGTCATTCCTTACCGAAAGGAGCTTGTTTACAACAGGCTCGCTGACGCTGTACCAAGTGTTATTGCTTCTGTTTATGTAGCCGTGAGCCTCGCCGCCGTTGTTCGCTTCGACATTGTTATCCCAAAGAACGCAGGCGATGCCCATTTCCTTTGCAAGAGTCATATAATACTCTGCCCAATCAACTCTTGCATTTGTATAACCATAGTTTGAGGTGCTGAATTCGCCTATTACAACAGGAATTCCGTCCTGCGTAAAGAATGAGCGCAGGTCATTGAAAATGCTGTAAAGTTCAGCCTTGTAATCAGATGAAAATGCGGAGTGATCGCCGTCACCCATTGCAAAATCATACGGCTTGTAAGCATGAACGGAAGCCGCAACGTAAGGGTCGTTAAAAAGGCTCTTGTCGAGGTTTGAATATATGCCGTAATCTCCGCTTGCGGCATATCCGGGGACCATAAGCAGACGTGTGTTCTTATACGCTGAATCGACCGAACGCACTGTACTTATAAAATCAGCATCGAGCTTGTTTATGACATCATAGCAAGCTGAATTGCCCGTCCATTCACCTGCCGCACCCTCCATTCGGGGTTCGTTCATACCCTCGAAAATGAGGTGCTGGCCGTAATCGGAAAAATACTCCGCTATCTGCGTCCATACCTGTTTGAGCTCTGTTGACATCGCACTGTAGCTTGATGCAAGGTCAGCACGGTTTATCCAGTTTTCGCTATGAATGTTGAGGATAACATACATTCCATTGTTGTAGGCATAGTCCACAACTTCCTTTACTCTTGCGAACCAGTCTGCGTTAATGGTATATTTTCCATTGTCAACTGTGATGTTCCTATACCACGATACAGGTACTCTGACTGTGTTGAAACCCTTTGCCTTTACGGCTTTTATAAGGTCTTCAGTGACCCTCGGGTTGCCCCAGCTTGTTTCCTGTCCGTTCGCGCCGCCCTCACCCGTCGCATCGAGCGAATTTCCGAGATTCCAGCCAAGACCCATATCTTCGACTATATCATCAGCCGAATAGACTGTTTGCGCACTCGCTTCGATCGTAAAGAATGACGCATCGATGCAAACGAACGATGTCATTATCAAGGCAACAAAAAATGCAAGTATTTTTGAGCCTTTACGCATAAATTTTCGCATATTCATTTTCCTCCGAATCATATTAAAAAATGTATAAGCATTACTTTGATTTTACCATATATTTTATTTGATTTCTATGATAAAAAGTAAATACTTATCTTAAAATAATGCCGACTATTGAAAATTCTGACAAAATATGATATGATTTAACATATAATACTAATTTTTAATCAAAGTGTAGACAAAAAATCGGTGCAAAAGCCATATAAAGCTGTTTTCAACAGCTACGAGCTTTTGCTTGATTTTTTGTACACTTTCAGTTTAAAAATTAGTATAAGAAGAAAAAACAAATATTATCGGGAGGATTCACTATGAAATACAGTAAACTCATAGCCGCAGGAGCAATTGCAGTCCTGCTCTCTGCCTGCACGGGCGGAAACGATCAGGCAGCTACTCTGCCGCTCACAAATGAAGAAATGCCCGTTGAAGTTGCGGCCGCGGAAACCTCTGCCGAAACAACGGAAACCGTTGCAGAAACAGCAGCCGATACAGCAGAGAACTGATGTAACTGCATCAATACAGCCGAACTTTTCAAAACGAAAAGTTCGGCTGTTTCTTTTTTGTTATGAGTAAAAATCGTATATATCTTCCAAAGGCGCAGGTGCATAATTTATCGAACTGTATTCGGCGTAATCATACGACGTGACCGCTCTCAGCTTTCCATTATAATGGCTGTAGAGATTGTTTCCGCCGCCCTTGAAATACTCGCTCAATGACGTTCCGACCACCCTTGCGTATGTTTCACCCCATGCACTTCCGAGGCAAGTCGGCCAGTCATCTATCACTGTGAAAAATCCCGTGAAATTGTAGCTCTCCTTGTCCCCTATCGTCACGGCAAGAAGTCCGTCGCCGTCAAGTTCAAACTCGGTCAGCTGTACGAACGTGTCCTTGCCCAAAAGTTCCTCGTCAAATTCAAATGGTACGATAAACTCATAACAGCCAATGCCAAGCTGATTTCCGTCAACGATCTTTCCAGTGTAGATCTCTATATCAAGTCTGCCGTTTATGTCAACGCAGACCGTTGCCATTTCCGCCAATCCGTCGCCGTCAAGGTCGGTGTGCATAAGATATTTCTCGAATTTTCCGTAAAGTTCCTTTCCGCTCGCAAGAAGTATCTTCGCGCTTTTATCCTCGCAGAAAAATATCATATCATCACTGTTGTATGCGGGAATGTTTTCAGGGTCGGTCACATAAGTTATCTTTTCTTCGGAAAAAGTGGGATAGGATATCTCATTTCCGATAATATATCCCGATGCAGTCGTGGATCCGGTCATACTTGCAGGCTTTTCCGTTTCGCTCACGCTTGTTTCCGTGACAAGCGTTGTTTCGGTGATCTCAGTTTCAGGTTCGGTTTTGCTTTCCGTTTCTGTTCGGACAGTTTCGTCAGAAGTCTGCACCGTTTCAGCCATAGTGCTCGATACAGTCACTGTCTGCAGCGGCTCTGTTTCCGTTTCGATATGAGCAGGCTCATACTTTGATGATCTAACTCCTGCAAAAATACCTACGGCAAGAATTAAAGCCGCGGCTGTGGAAAAGATCGGGACAAGCACGGCATTTCTGTGGATATTGAGCACCGCGCGTTTAAGTTCAGCCGCATTCCGATAACGTTTGTTTGGGTCAAGTTCGGTACAGCGCGCAATTATCCTTTTGTACCGCGGCTTTTCGGAAAGCTCGCCCAAAAGCACTTTCATCGTCTGCCCCGCAGCATAGATGTCGGTCCTGAAATCGGTCTGTGCAAAGCCATACTGCTCAGGCGGAGCATACCCTCTTGTACCAAGATAGCAAGTGTCATTTTCGCTGTCGTCCTTGAAAACACGCGCCGCTTCAAAGTCGATGAGCTTTATGTTCCCGTCGCCGCAAAGCAGGATATTTGACGGTTTAACATCGCGGTGAACGATGCCGAGTTTATGTATAGCTTCGAGCGCGGAGCAAAGCTGTATCATTATTTTCTCCGCTTTTTTGGCAGAAAGTTCGGAACAAACGGGAGGTTTTCCATCGACATATTCCTCGCAAACAATGGTTTTACCGTCAGTAACCTCAACGGAATATATCTTTGGCAGGTATGGGGACTTGTGAAATTTCAATGCATTGTAAACCGTATTTTCGGAATAGACAGTGCGGCGTATGAACGTTTCTTCGCCGCGTACAAGCTCTATCATTCCGCGCGCCGATGAATGAATAGTTTTCGTCTGCATTTTTCACACCTCCCATTTTTCCATTTTTATCATTATATCAAATAAATATTCTGTTTACAAGTATAAAAAGTTCCCTCGATATAAAATCAAGGGAACTTTATTATCTTTAGAATCAGTTAGGTGCTTTTACAGTGAATGTTACGGAAATGGTCGTAACGCTCTGCTTGTCGCCGAGCGGCATTATCTGTGCCGAACAGTCGGAAAGGTCGCCGTCAGCGGTTCTTGCTTCTTCGGGGAGCGACTTTACCCAGCCGTTGTAGAGATTTACTCTTGAGCAAAGCTTGTCATCGGAGCAAGTATAGCCTTTGCCCTGCATATCGTAAGCTTCGCCGTTGATGAGAATTTCATCAATTGTATAGGTATAATCGGGGAAGAATTTTTCGCCGTTGGAGATTCCGAGAGCCGAGAATGCTACGCCCTTTGCCGCGCCGCATTCGGAGAAATCAAGGCTTACGGTATATGTGCCCTCGCCCGTGATCTGAACGTTCTCAGCCTTTGCACCCGTTGTGCAGTTTGTCGGGTCGTATGTATCGCCGATGCTGTATGAAACGCCGTAGTCGCTCGAAGCATACATTATCCATGCTATCGACATATCATCGGAAGCGGGGAGAGCAATGCTTTCGTTCTGCTCATCGATAGACTTCTGCTTGGTTTCTTCGATTCTTTTCTTGGCTTCTGCCTTCATCGTTTCAACGTCCTTGTCCTTTTCGTTGTCATAACGGCGGTCAAGGAAAAGCTGAACGAGTGCTTCGTCGGAAAACTTGTTTGCCAATCTCTTGTAGAAGTTGCTGCAATCCCAGAGTACGGGGCAGAAATCGTAAAGGTCGCAGTTGTCCAAAAGGTTTGAGTAGAACTTGTCGGTTTCGGGCTTTATTCCTCCGTCGCTCTTCATTACGGCATATTCGCCAATTACAACGCCGTAGCCCTCGTTGGAGAACTTGCTCAATTTTTCCATATTTCCGTTCTGCTCGTCATAATCGGACGGTGAACCCCACTGATTTACCCCGTCCGTGCCGCAGTAATCCCACGGTGTATAATAGTGTACCGAAAGCAGGAGCTTGCTGTTTGCAGTGTCTTCGGGCATCTTAAAACGCTCGTCGCAGGTAAGTGCGATATCCGTGTTGTAGCCTGCGATGAGGAGGAAACGGTCTTCGTTGTTGCCGCCGAGCGAACGGATAAGCTTAACGAATTCGCTGTTTATCATATTGGTTGTTTCGTAACATTCGTCCTTGGTGAGAACGCCCTGCGAACCCGTGATGTCCTTATCGTTAAGGCGGTCGCCAAGTTCCTCGTTTGCGGATTCAAAGATGAGCTTGTAGGAATAATCCTTGAAATGCTCACCGATCTGCGTCCACATCGACTTGTACATTTCGAGAGCCTTTTCTCTTACAGCCGTGTCCTCCGCACCGAACATTCCCCACCAGCTTCCGTCCCAGTGGTCGTTGACGATAACATACATATCAGCGTCAAGTGCATAGTTCACGACCGTTTCAACACGGGAAAGAAGTCTTTCGTCGATAGTGTAATCGCCCGACTCAAAGTTCATTCCGTTTGTCCATGCCACAGGTATTCTGATAGTGTCGAAGCCTGCGTCCTTCATGCTCTGCATCATTTCGGCAGTCGTGTAAGGCTGTCCCCAGAGTGTTTCAAAGCCGTCGGGGTTTGCGCCGCCGACATAACCTGCGTGATTGTAAGCTTCAAGCGTGTTGCCGAGGTTGATGCCGTTGCCCATTGCTCTTACAAATTCAAGCGAGGTCATAGACTTTAAGCTGTCTTCCTCTTCCGCGTCGACCGAAACATCCGCAGATGTGCTTGCAGTTGTTGCTTCGCTCTGAGCATCATCTGTCTTTTCATCGCCGTTTCCGCCTGCACCGTTTCCGCAGCCTGCAAGCATCGAAACGGAGATCAGCAGAGCCGCAAACGATGATAACGTTTTCATTTTCATATATATCCCTCCAGAAATTATCGTTTTTTACCGTTATCGTAAAAAATTCTGTTATAATTATACTCCCCTGCAAAGCACATTTCAAGTATTTTCTATAAATTTTATATCAAAATCCGCATTTTTTTGTGCAATTATTTGTTTTAGCTAAAAAAGTTCCCCTCACAAAACCGTGAAGGGAACTTTTTTATAACTATGGGTTGCATCTCTTGCATGGGTCATATCCCATATCAATAACTTCGTCACGGGTGCAGGTCACTTCCTTTTTGTTCTTGTCCTTCATCTGCTTTACGCTTGAACAGGACGGGTAATGGAACTTCTTCGTGTTTGTGTTAAGAATATAGGTCGTCTTTCCCGATGAAGCACCGTTCGTCACCGCCGACCCCGACTTTGCCTTGACCGTGACCTTGCAGGTCGCCTTTAAGCCGGTTGAAGTTTTGGCGGTGATAGTGACCGTGCCTGCTTTCAAGGCTGTGACCTTACCCTTGCTGTTTACGGTCGCGATCTTGCTGTTGCTCGAATACCATTTTACCGACTTTGCCGCCGATTCGGGCGAAGTTGTGGCTGTGAACGTCTTTGACTGTCCGACTTCGAGGGCGTACTTCGTATAATTGAGCTTTATCGAAGCGATAGTGCCGTCGGCAAACTTGCTTTCGCCGTTTGAATAGTCGATATCGATATCAGGCTGAACATTGTAGCAGTAAACATTGAACGAAACGCCTTTTCCCTTATCCTCAACGGAGTATGCCTCTATCTGAACGCCGCTCGCGAGCAGATTTTTGCCATTGAATATCGGCGTTACGCGGTATAAAACATGATTGTCGGTTTCCTCAACGTAATCTGCGACCATATTCTCAAACGGCAGCATACCCTCAATATTCAGATATCTTGTCCCAGTGATAAGATTTTTCTCGTTCGCGTTTTCTGCCGTCAGCTGATAGCCGATGAGGTGACAGCGGTTGTAAAGATACTTCCCGTCAACGTTGTCGTACTTCACCGTATGCCAGCCCGACGGCTTTATCATTCCGATGTTCCCGCGCTTTTCGGTCGGCATCGTTTCCGTGCAGACGTTCGCATAAGCCACGCCGCAACGTCCAAGCTCATCGAGCTCGCTGTACTTTTCAAACGCCTTTGTCGTCATATCGGACTTGCCGAAGTTCGGGACATTGCCATTCAGTTCGACATAAGCTTCGCCCGAATATGCAGGCAGGTTTGAAAGCGTTATCTTCTTCGCTTCGGCTGAAACGGACAGCGCCGAAAAATTCAGCACCAAACTCAGCGCCATAAAAAGGCTAAAAAACACGCAGGTGGGTTTTCTTGTTCTCATATAATATTCTCCTCCTCTTATTTTTACGCTCTTTAAGAGTATGTTTATATTATACTTTATTTTCAAAGCATAATCAACACTTATACCGAGTAAAAAACCGCAATTACAGTATTTTATACTTATTTTTAAACTCAAAGTGTACAAAAAATCAAGCAAAAGCTCGTAGCTGTTAAAAACAGGTTTATATGGCTTTTGCGCCGATTTTTTGTCTACACTTTGATTAAAAATTAGTATTACAACCGTGCGTTTGCATAAAATAATGTAATTTTGTCAAAATTATTATACTATTGTATTACTTATTAGTCAAGTGCATTACTTACAGTGCAGTATAATATCCCAACAAACGATATAATGTAAGTATAATTATTTGGAGGGACGGAATATGAGGAAAGAGGTCGCTTTCAAAAATCGTGACCGTTTTATACAGCTTGGCATTGCCATCGCTTCTCTGCGAAAGCTTCGCGGAATGTCGCAGGAGGCTCTTGCAGAAAAAGCAGGAATAAGCCGCTCGCTTCTGAGCGTCATCGAAGCGCCGAATACCGCAAACAGCTTTTCGCTCGAAACGCTTTATGATATCGCCGATGCGCTTGATGTTTCGCCGTCCGACCTGCTCACGGCTTCGCTTTTTCCCGATAATATAATTAAAAAAGAGTAATTATTCGCAAAATACCATATAGTATCACCTAAATCAGCAAAAATTAAGGAATAAAACACATAAAAATCACCTTTGTATATGTTATAATTTATACAGAGGTGATTTTAATGACAAGAAATAAATTTTTTATCGTCCTGCACAAATGCAACAAGCATTTGACAGCATCAATATGATAATGGAGCTTGAAAATGAGTAAAGAAGTATCCTTTAAAAACCACGACCGCTTCATTCAGCTTGGTATTGCAATATCATCATTGAGAAAAATACGCGGTCTGTCGCAGGAACAACTTGCGAAAAAGGCAGGTTTAAGCCGCTCAGTTTTGAGCGTTATTGAAGCACCTAACATCGCGCATTGTTTCTCTTTGGAAGTATTTTATAATATAGCCGATGCGTTGGATATTCCGCCGTCCGAACTGCTTACTGCTTCACTTTTTCCCAACGAAATTATTAAAAGAATATAACCATAAAACAGCTGTACCGAAAGTTTTTAGCTTGCGATACAGCTGCTTTTGCCAATTCACTAAATGTATGTAAAAATCAGAATTTTACATACATTTGCCTGCAGTTTATTTCATCGTATAGATTGTTTAAAAATGCAAAACAGCAGTGACGCATAACGCATCACTGCTGTTTTTATAAATACAATACTGCTTATTCTTTTACCGCTTTTTTCTTCTCATACATTCTGATAAAGAACAGAACTGCAAGCATAAGAGCTATCGAAAGTCCGAGGACTGCAAATACATTCTGCACAAAACCCGCGAATATATAGCCGACCATACATACTGCCGCAACCGTGAGCGCATACGGGAGTTGTGTTGAAACGTGGTTGACGTGGTCGCACTGTGCGCCCGTAGAAGCCATGATAGTTGTATCGGATATCGGTGAACAATGGTCGCCGCAGACTGCACCTGCGAGGCAAGCCGAGATGCATATAATTACGGTTTTCGGAATTTCGCCTGCCGCAGAAACGCCTGCAAGCTCGGTGCTGAAAATTCCCGTTACGATCGGGATAAGGATTCCGAATGTTCCCCACGATGTTCCCGTTGCGAATGCAAGTCCGAGTGCCACAACAAAAAGTATGCACGGAAGAAGTATCTCTATTGCAGATGCGCTTTCAACGATTCCCGAAACGAACGTACCTGCCTCGAGAAGTCCCGTCATTGTTTTCAAAGTCCAAGCAAATGTGAGAATGAGTATCGCAGGAACCATTTGCTTGAAGCCTGACGGTATCGCGCTCATACAGTCGCTGAACTTGAGAGTGCGCCTTGCAAGAAAATATACTATTATGATTATAAGCGAAATTACAGAGCCGAACGAAAGTGCATAAGAAGCATCGCAGTTCGCAAATGCGTTAATGAAGCTTTCGCCGCTGAAAAATCCACCGCTGTATATCATTCCCATAACACAGCATATAATGAGTATTACTACGGGTATGATAAGGTCAATGACCTTGCCGTTGGGGGAAGTATTGTTGTCTTCCGAACTATAAACCGTGTTGCGCGTGGTGAAAAGATCACCCTTTGCGGCGTTATCTTCGTGAAGCTTCATAGATCCGTAGTCCAAACCCGTGAGCGAAATAAATATGACCATAATTATTGTGAGCAGCGCATAGAGATTATATGGGATAGTGTTGATGAAAAGCTGTATGCCGTTTACACCCTCTACCGTGCCGCTTACTGCCGCTGCCCATGATGATATGGGAGCGATTATGCAGATAGGCGCTGCTGTTGCATCGATGAGATATGCAAGCTTTGAGCGCGAAACATTGTGCTTGTCCGTTACGGGGCGCATTACCGAACCTACTGTAAGGCAGTTGAAATAATCGTCCACGAAAATAAGAACGCCGAGCACGAAGGTTGAGATGCAAGCGCCTACCCTTGATTTTATGTGCTTTGCCGCCCATTCGCCGTAAGCCTTGCTTCCGCCTGCCTTGTTCATAAGCGCAACTATCGTTCCGAGGACAACAAGGAATATAAGTATTCCGACGTTATACGAATCGGCAAGATTTGCAATAAGTCCGTCACGAATAACTGTGGTGAACACGCCCTCAGCGCCCAACGAAGCCGAAGCAGCATAGATAACAGCACCCGTAAGGCTTCCGACAAACAGTGAGGAATATACTTCCTTTGTGATAAGCGCGAGTCCGATAGCCACTATCGGCGGAAGAAGCGACCAGAGCGTTCCGACCGCATTGGAAATTGGTGCGGAAATCATACAGCACACGAGAAATGCAAGCATAACGACCGCAAAGATGATCTTGCTCAGATATTTTTTCATTTTACCTCTCCGTCCATTTCAATTTCTTTAATTTTATCTGTACCTGCAAGCTGTGCAAGTATTACTGCCGCGAAAATGAGTACACAACCGAAAAATTCCTTTATGCTGAGCTTTTCACCGAGGATAAGCCAACCCGAAAGCGCCGCAAACACCGATTCAAGGCTCATCAGCATCGTTGCAAGAGTCGGATTCGTGTGTTTCTGACCGAGTATTTGAAGAGTATAGGCAACTCCGCATGACATTATACCCGCATAAAGGATAGTTCCGCCCGCGCCCACGATGTTTGGAATCGTCGGCTTTTCAAAAATGAACATACATATCAGCATAAGCAGTCCTGCCGTGAAAAACTGTATGCAGGACATCAGAACGCCGTCCGTGTTCTTTTCATTGAAAAAGTCAATGACCGTTATATGCACCGCGAAGAATATCGCGCCGAAGAAAACGAGCAGATCACCCGATGAAATTCCGATATCCTGCTTTATGCAAAGAAGCCAGAAACCTGCCAGCGCGATCGCAATGAAAAGCCACATTCTCAGCGGCATTTTTTTGTGCAGGAATATCCCTATCAGCGGAACTATGACAATATAAAGCGCAGTTACGAAGCCTGCCTTGCCTGCGGTCGTCTGCGCGATGCCCAACTGCTGGAACGAACTTGCAATGAAAAGAACGATGCCGCAGCATATTCCGCCTGTGACGGTATTTTTCAGCGAACAGCTCGTTTTTTCTTTTCCGTTTCGCTTATCGAGGAAGCGGAAAAGGATTATCACGGGGATAAGAACAACTCCGCCGAGGAGAGTTCGCATAGCGTTGTATGTGAACGGCTCAACATAGTTCATACCCTCGCTCTGGGCGACGAAAGCTGTTCCCCATATAAGCGAGGTTATCAGCAGCATCAGGCTGCCCTTGAAATTTTTTATCATTTTTTTGCAATACCTTCCGACATAAAATTCATACCTTTTAATATGATACTTTATTTTACGGCCCGTGTCAATGGTTCTCGGCGCATATTAAGAGAAAAAATGCAGAAAATTGTCTTTATTTTGGCAAAAAGCTGTTTTTTGCGAAATTTTTATATTTGTAAAGCTTGATTTTCTGTTAAACAAATGTTACAATTCTATTATAATGTAAAGAAAGGAAGCAGGGTCATGCCGCATTCATCAGGAGGAGGCTCTCACAGAGGGGGTTCACACCACAGCAGTTCACACAGCTCACATCGTTCTCATTCGGGGTCGTCATCTTCGCACAGACATATCAACACATCGTATTTTCCCGGAGCAAGAAGATATGTCTATATGCACCGAGGCGCTCCTCAATATGTTTATGCGGATTATGATATCACGAAAAGGCGCAATCCGCTGCGTCTGCTCGTACTTATCCTTTATATCCCGTTTATTTTCAGCTTTCATGCTATTTTCAAAAACTCAATGCTTCCGCCGAAGAAGCTTTCAGCCGATTATAATACTGAAATAGTTTTGAGAGATGAGATAAACGTACTCGGCGATACACAAAGACTGAAACGCTCGCTTGAAGCTTTTTACGATAAAACGGGCATCTCGCCTGCTGTTTTCACGGTGCGCAATGAAGATTGGCAGGACAAATACGACGCTTTGGAATACTATGCGTACGACCTTTATGTCAACGCTTTCCCCGATGAAAAGCACTGGCTGATAGTATATTCCGAACCCGAGAACCCCGCCCCGTCCTTCAACGACTGGTACTGGGAGGGTATGCAGGGCGATGATACATCGAACATTCTGAACGAGGGACTAACGCTCGGATTCAATACAAGGCTTCAGCGTTATCTCACGGACAATTCAAAGTCGGTTTCCGAAGCGATAAGCCTTTCATTTGATGAGCTGACCCCAGAAACGATGCGCAACAGCGCTGACCCCGCTCTGCTTGGAACTTTGCTGATATTTGTCGGATTTATCGTTGCACATGCCTTTTTCATGGTTTTCTACGACCCGAACCGAAAATACAGAAATGCAGTGGAATGTCCTTTGGAAACGAGCACGTCAAACTCTCACACGGAAACCTGCCCTTACTGCGGCGCTTCGTATATGTCTGGAACGATCACACGCTGTCCGAACTGTCAGGCTTTGATAGGGATATCCGATAATAACAAATAAGGAAAACGGCTGATGCAGTCTATACTGCAATCAGCCGTTTTTTGATGCGCCCTCAAGCGCTCATTTCATCAAAGGTATCATCTTTCTCTGTTTCTCCCGAACCATTGTCACTGTCATCACTCGCCCCTTCCTCCGAAGGATCACTGCTGCCGTCTTCAGGTGTTTCCTCATTCGGGTCATCTGTCGGTTCTTCT
>CALANW010000044.1 GCA_937926145.1 uncultured Ruminococcus sp.
GATTTGAACCCTCGCGCCGGTTTCCCGACCTACTCCCTTAGCAGGGGAGCCCCTTAACCACTTGGGTAATTCCGCAGGTTATTTAATGGCGGAGAGGGTGGGATTCGAACCCACGGTCCCTTGCGGGATCACTGGTTTTCAAGACCAGCTCCTTAAACCACTCGGACACCTCTCCATAATATTTTTTTGTGCCGAGGTTATCACAGAAACATCATTTCCGCAATCGACTTGTTTATTATATCATAACTAAATTTATTTGTCAAGCCTTTTTTTGATTTTTATAGAAAATTTTTTAGTATAACTTTTTTTGAAATAACTATCCGTCCCCGATATTTCACGGGGACGGATAAAATATTTAACAGTATTTGCGAAGAACATCAGCAGCTTCATCAAGCACCGCAACGGCTTTGCCGAGGTGAGTCTTGACAGCTTCATTGTTGCTGCTTTCGGTCATTTCCTTAGCCTGAGCGAGAGCATCTCTGCTTGCTTCGACCTGCGTCTGGTAAAGGCTGTCGAAACGTTTGATAGCATTTTCAGCCATTTTCTTGTATGCGCTCTTGAGATCCTTTACGGCGTTTGAACGCACATCGTCAAAGTTTTCGAGCGCTGTATCGATAATGTTTGTCGTTCTTCTTCTGCCGAGAAGATTCTTGAACGAACTCATCGTTTCGGAGGGGTAGCTTCCGTTTTCATCTGCGCCTGCTGCGTTTATGACGGACTGGCTGACAAGCACAAAGCTGTCGGATAAGCCGTTTCCTGCAGTCGCTTCTTCGGCAAGGTTGGCAAGTCCGAGCTTGCGGGCGAGCTCACGTCCCATATTGGCGAGAACTTCGTTGAGAGCCTTTTCGTGTATCTCAATGCACTTTTTGTAAGCTTCGCCGACTTTATCAACGAGGAAAGAGTAGAAATGCTTTTCAACGTCTTCGGGATTGCCCTGATTTCTTGCTTCGTAAATATCCTCACGAAGCTTGGAGAAGAAACCGTACATCCACTGCTCTGCCTGCTGCTGCATTTCGGTAACGCTGAGAACTATCTTCGGGCGGCGCTCTTCGATAGCCTGCGCAAGTGTGCGGCATTCCTCGTCTATCTTTTCGGAAAGGTCAACGAGCTTCTGCTTGTCGAGCGCGATCATATCATAGACCATGTGAATCCTCGAAGCCGTGTCGTTGAGCATAAGGTTGAGCATTGTTATAACACGCTGCGTACGGACAAAATCCTTCTGGAGAATGATCTCACGCTTGAGCGACATTTCAAATTTGAGAAATTCATTTTCGTAGAATTCCTGAAGTCCCGTGAGGTCGGGGCGGTTAAGTCCTATCTTGCGGCGGTATTCATCGATGCCGCTTACGCCGTAAACGAATGCGTTCGGGACGATACGTTCGCAGCACTCGCTGACACGGTTGATGATCTTTTCGATATCTTTCATGCTGCCCATAGCATCAATCATATTGACGAGAACGAAAAGCTTGCTGAAGCTCATCGGCTGAATATGCGTTGCAAGGAAAACCTGTTCCGACTCGGAGAAAGGGGAGAGCGCAGACGCAACATAAACGATAGCGTCAGCGTTTACAAGGTAGTCCTGAACCTGCTTGTCGAGGCAGTCAAGGTCGGAAAGACCCGGCGTGTCAACAATGCGTATCTCTTTAAGTATCTCCGCATTGTCGCGGATATCGATGTATTCAAGGCTGTCCGGGAAAGCTCTTGTGAGCTTTTCAAGGCGTTCTCTCTGGAGATCGTCTGCGGTGAGCATGATGCGCTGACCATTGGAAAGAACGGCTTCAGCGCTCGGGGTTTCGCCGTAGCTTATCGAGTTTATAGTAAAGGTTTCGGGGGCAACGTTTACGGGCGCGATAGATTTTCCGAGGATAGCGTTGATTATAGTGCTCTTTCCGCGCTTGAAATCGCCGAGAACAACGAGCGAGAACGGCTCTGTGCGGCGTTTTGTGATAGCTTTATCCCATTGTTTGAGATTGTCGGTGAATTCTTCGCCGAGGATACGGCAAACGGGCTTGTTGGCGAGAATCTCCCGCATATAATTCTGTATTTTTTCAATGTCGGGTTCAACGTCAGCATAAGTCAGAGTATTATTCGTATTTTCGGACATATCAAACACCCGCCTTTCCTGAATCCGAGCCGAGGATTATTTCACAGCGCACTTCAAGCGCCTGCTTGTTGACGGTGTGAAGATCATCACCGCCGATATCATTTCTCCAGCTGTAAAGTGTTTCGCAGTTGAGGAATTCCATTCCCGCAAAATAGCGGCGTTCAAGGAAATTCGTGCTGCTGTCGAGAGAAATGCTTCTTGCAGGGGTAACGTGGAGTGTTTCATACATTTTTTCAGCCTTGTTCTTGTCAAAGATCTGACCCGTACGGCTGTAAATGTCGTTAAGTCCCTTTTCTCTGAGTGAAACGAAAACGGACGAGAAATCCTGCGGTCTGTCAAGGCAGATGATGCCTGCACGGTCGGCGGTCACGCAGGAGAGCGTGAGCCAATCCATCATTACCGAGGCAAGCTGCTTGCCGTTGTCGGTGACGGGGTTGACAACTTCGCTGTCCATAATGATGCCGAAGCTCGGCGCAGCCTGATAGTAGATGCAGTGGTTGTTCTGAATGTGACCACATTCGCAGCCGATGAGATACGAAAGCTCATCTTTCGTGCATTTTTCGCACAGACCCGATGTAAGAACGATAACGGGCGAGGTATTTTCTGCGGAGATAGAGTATATCTCCATTTTGTTCGGCGCATTTCTTACGAAGACTTTCGGAACATCTATCATAAGGCGTTCTGCGCAGGTCTTTGCGATCGCCCATATCTCGGGATAGCTGCCCTGAGAAACTTCGCTTGCGGTCTTGAATATCTGCTTGAATTTGTTCGGTATTTCGACCGTGACAAGGTTTTTGTAAATTTTGTTCCAGCCCGAATATGTGATGAATTTCTGACGGACGGAAAAATCCGCATCAAAGCCATAGTCCATTCTTCCGCCGACGATGTGATCCTTTGATTTTCTTGTTCTTGCGGCGAGATAGTTCGTAAAGCTGGTATCTATATCGAGCAGGGGATTCTGCTTTTCGAGTGAATCGAGAACATCGTTCATCGCTTTTATCCTCCATTATTATGGTTACTGTCGAAGTCATTGTGACATCATAATATCCGGTTTTTATTCATCGTTTGTAAGAGCGTGATGAAGATTGTAGGTTTCCGCAAGCAGAGAACCGGTGTATTCCGCAATGTTCTGGAGCTTGACTTTTTCATTTTCGGAAACGGTCTTGCGCTCGGCTTTGAGCTGATTGAGGTTGTCGAGTGTTTTCTGTGTATCTTTGAGGATAATTTCGGTTTCGTCCTCGATCTTCTTTTTAAGTCCCTCGAACGATGCGAATACCTGCTGACGAACAGTTTCGGAGAAGTCGCTGGAAATGCGCATTTCGTGGAACTGCTTTGAAACGGAGTTCTTGAAGCTGTTCTTGTATTTGTCTATTCTTTCCTGAACGAGAAGCTTATCAACGGAGAGCTTTCCCGTGAAAGTTCCCGCAAGACCTGCGATAGCCATAATGCAGAGTGTAACAGGGCCTGCCGCAGCAATGCCGAGGAAGCCTGCGAGGTATGCGGCAGCATAGAATGTTGCGCAGAAGCCTACGAAGCCTGATGCGCCGCCGAGAAGTGCGCCCTTTACGCCTGCCTCACGGAAGCCGACAAAAAGTCCGCCCGTTCCGACAGAACCGATAGCAACGCCGATGATAGAATCAACGATGCCGCCGTTGCGCGAGTGACGCTGAGGAACGGCAAACATCTCCTGGATTCGTGCGACCGATGCAAAGAATTCGTCCTCGAATGACTGCAAACGCTCAGCTTCGTCGCTCAGAGCGATGTTTATCTCGTTCTGTATCTGTTCACAGATTATCTGTGCCTTGTTTTCGATGTTTTCCTTTATCTTTTCGGTGAGCTTTGCATAAACGATCTTTAACTTGTCGCGCTTTAAGTCGTCAGCGGACATAGGATAATCATCGATTACCTGCATTGCGGTTTCTTCTATCTGGCTCCAGTAGCCGTCAAGGATAGGCTTCAAGCCATCATAAACCTTGTTTGCGGCATCGTTGATGCGGACGAATTCAGCACGTTTCTTCGTTCTGATAGCGTCGATCTCTTCAATAGCGGCGTTGTATTTCTCCATAAATTCATCGGTTTCCATCATAAGTGAATTTTCACGGAGAACAATGGAGTTGATGATCTCCGAGCCGCTGCTGATTATCTTTGTAGCAAGTATCTGGAGGGTGATAGAACCTCTCTCCTGCGTGAGCATACGTTCAAGAGCGGCTTCAAAGGTCGGGAAGTTACTCTCTTTGAGCATCTCTTCATTGTGAGCCTGCTTTGCAAGGAGCGCTTTCTTCGCATAAACTCCGATTACCTTTGGTTTGCCGATCTTGCGCTTGTAAACGGCAAATTCCTTGGAATCTTCGCCCATAACGGTCTTGGCTTTTTCCATAACATAAGAGCCGATACGCTTTTCGACCGTTTCAACTATTCTGTCCTCGTCCTCCTTGGAGAATGTTCCGAAGCAGTTTACGGCAAAGATTATCCGTCCCATATCGCTCGTGAGCATTTTCTTTTCAAGGAATTCCTTTTCAAACTGCGAGAAAGGCGAGTTCGCACTGATAACGAAAACAGCTGCATCAATTTCGGGGAGAATAGAAAGCGTAACGTTCGTCATCTGCTCATCATCGTTAAGACCGGGAGTGTCGATGATGTCAACGTTGTTCTTGCAGAAGTCGGTCGCATAGTGAACGGTAGCCTGCTTGACGCTTTCAGCGCGCTTTTCCGATTCGTAGGAAAGCTTTGTTACATAGTCGGCAAGCTTGTTGATATCAACAGTTTCCTTTTCGCCCGTCTTGTATTCGACCTCGACATAAGGCGTTTCGCTGTATGTAACACGGTTGAGCGTAGCCGTTGCGGGAAGAACGTCCGCGGGAAGGACTTCCTGACCGAGAAGTGCGTTGATGAGTGTACTTTTTCCACGCTTGAATTCGCCGACGATAGCAACTTCAAAATGCTCATTGGCGGTTTTTTCGATAGTGTCAGCGATAGATTTTGCGGTGTTGTTCAGCTCCAGCTCTTCACTGAATTCTTTCAGCTGGCAAAGGCAGTCTGTAAGCTCGCCGACCGTTTGTTTAAAAGCCGCATAGCTGCCGTAGTTAATAACATTTTCTCCCATAGCAACCTCCTTGATTATATATCACGGGAATTTTTGAAAGAACTATTAAAAATATAATGACAGTATTTCACTATAGATGCAAATTACCCAATAACTAACATTTATTATATCACATTACTATATAAAATGTCAACAATTATTATAAATTTTGCAAAATATTATGGAAAATTAAAAAAAGGTGTGCTATACTTATTTATAATTATTCAAAATTGAAAGGAAACAGCGCGAAATATGAATTTCAGACCATGTATAGATATCCATAACGGCAAGGTCAAGCAGATAGTCGGGGGGAGCCTTGCGGATAAGGGCAATTCCGCCTCGGAAAATTTCGTTTCCGACTGCGGAGCGGATTTTTATGCCCGTCTTTATAAGGAAAAAGGCTTGAAAGGCGGACATATCATAATCCTCAACGCCGCCGACAGCGAATATTACGAAGCCGACCGAAAGCAGGCTTTTTCCGCTCTGCACGAATATGGGGGCGGCCTGCAGGTCGGAGGCGGAGTAAATGCCGACAACGCCGCCGAGTATATTGAAAACGGCGCGTCGCATATAATAGTCACGTCGTATGTTTTCAAGGACGGAAAGGTGAATTTCGACAACCTCGGTAAGCTTACAAAAGCTGTCGGAAAGGAACATATCGTCCTCGACCTTTCCTGCCGAAAAAAAGACGATGATTACTACGTTGTCACCGACAGATGGCAGAAATTCACCGATATGAAGCTTTCGCCCGAGGTGTTCGACAGGCTTTCATCATACTGCGATGAGTTCCTTGTCCACGCGGTCGATGTCGAGGGCAAGGCAAGGGGAGTAGAGGAAAAGCTTGCGGAAATGCTCGGTGAGTGGGGAAAGATAACCCTCACCTACGCTGGCGGCATAGGCTCTTTTGACGACCTTGACACGCTCAAAAGGCTTGGCAAAGGAAAGCTCAACTTCACGGTCGGAAGCGCGCTCGATATTTTCGGCGGAACTATGGAATTTGAAAAAGTTGTACAATATCATTGACAAATTTAGTGAATTTTTGTATAATTAATAAGATAATATGATTTTGCAAAAGGAGCATACAGCCAATGATGATCCAATCCCTCAACGGACCTTGGAGAGTGAACTCCGCCGATGAAAAAATAAAGCTCAGCGTAAACGTCCCCGGAACGGTTTACAGCTCAATGCTTGAAAATAAAATGATCGAAGACCCGTTCTACCGCCTTAACCAGTATGATGCACTGAAAATTTCGGATAACGACTTCGTTTTCGCTTATGATTTTATCCCTGCCGAAGCAATGATGAAGAACGATAAAATTTTTCTACGCTTTGACGGCATAGACACGATCGCCGAGATCTACCTCAACGATACCGCGATAGGCTCTGCCGATAATATGCACCGAACCTATAAATTCGATATCACCGACTGCATAAAGCGCGGAACGAACTCACTCCGCGTCTATATCCATTCGCCGATAAAATATATCAAGGATAAAAATGACGAGCGCGATCTCTGGGGCGTGGCTTCGACAATGAAAGGCTATCCGCATATCCGAAAGGCACACTATATGTACGGCTGGGACTGGGGTCCGATACTCCCCGATGTCGGAATTTGGCGAGATGTGAGCCTTGTCGGCGAGAAATACGGCTGTATCAAAGATGTCCGCATAAAGCAGGAACACAAACAAAGTTCGGTTAAGCTTTATATCGATACCGAGATAGAAAATCTCACGGGCGATGACCTCCGTATGGAGTGCGTTATCACCGACCCAGACGGCGTTAATACTATTGTAAAGACAGACCGACCGAAACAGCATAACTCCGCTGTCTGCGTTATCCTCAACCCCAAGCTCTGGCACGTCAGAGGCTTTGGAAAACAGTATCTTTACGAAGTCAAGGTAAAGCTTCTCCACAAGGGTGAAGTTATCGACAAAAAGGAGCTTAAAACAGGTCTGCGCACGATAGAAGTTTCACGCCGGAAAGACGATATCGGCGAAGAATTCTGTTTTAAGGTAAACGGAACGAAAATTTTCGCAATGGGCGCAAACTATATCCCCGAGGATAACCTCCTCGGCAGGAGAAGCCGTGAGCGCACGGAAAAACTGCTCAGGGACTGCGCCGCTGCGAACTACAATATGATAAGAGTATGGGGCGGCGGATTTTACCCCGATGATTATTTCTACGATATCTGTGATGAACTCGGTCTGCTCGTATGGCAGGATATGATGTTCGCCTGCTCGGTCTATGACGGAAACGACCCCGAATTCTGCGCAACAGTCGAGCAGGAGCTTATCGACAATGTTCGCCGTATCGACCACCACGCCTGCCTTGCAATGTGGTGCGGAAACAACGAGATCGAATCCGCTTGGCAGTACTGGGGACTTCCCGATGAGCCTGACCTTAAACAAGGCTATCTGAATATGTTCGAGAACATCGCCCCGAAGGTCATTGCCCAGTACGATACTGGACATTTCTACTGGCCGTCCTCACCGTCCTCGGGCGGCGGCTTCAATGACAGCGGTGCTAAAAACAAAGGCGATATCCATTACTGGGAAGTCTGGCACAGCCTTAAGCCTTTCACAGAGTATAAAAAGTATCTTTTCCGCTTCTGCTCGGAGTACGGCTTTGAGTCTATTCCTTGTATGAAAACGGTGCGTTCCTTTGCCGAAGAAAAAGATCTGAACCTTATGTCGCCCGTTATGGAAGCGCATCAGAAGTGCGAAGCGGGCAACGAAAAGCTTATGTATTACCTTGCGCAAATGGTGCATTATCCGTACAGCTTTGAGAACCTCGTCTATGCAACTCAGCTCGTTCAGGCTGACGCTATCCGTCTTAATGTCGAGCAGATGCGCCGTCACAGAGGTATATGTATGGGTTCGCTCTACTGGCAGGTTAATGACTGCAACCCCGTTATCTCGTGGTCATCGATAGACTATTTCGGCAGGTGGAAAGCTCTCCACTATTACGCAAGAAAATTCTATGCGCCGATAATATGCTCGGTCGATGACAGCGACAAGGATAACCTCGTTCTGAACGTTTCCAACGAAAAAATGACCGAGTTCAACGGCCATATCAAATGGAAAATAAGAAGAAACACAACCGAAGTCATTGCCGAGGGCGATTCGGGCGAATTCACCGTACAGCCGCTTTCCGCAGTGAATGTCTGCAATATCACAAGGGAAATGACGGGACTTACCTTAGCCGACCATTTCAACTGTACGCTCGAATACTCACTTATGCATAAGGACGCAATAATCAGCAGTTCAACATTCCTTTTCGTCCTGCCGAAGCAGTTCGAGTTCCTGCCGCCCGAGATCGAGGTCAGATGTGACACGCTTGGTGATAAATACTGCCTTACATTCAGCTCGCAGGTTTATGCAAAGGGCGTTTATATCGACTTTGACGAGTTCGATGTCGTTTTCGGCGACAACTGGTTCGACATAAACGGTCAGGACGTAAGCATACTGCTCAAAAAGGACGTTCTTCCGCCGTACTTTACACCTGAACTTGTAAAAGAAAAGCTTCGCATAAAATCTTATGCAGATATCGCATTGTCTTAACGGAGTATAACCAATGAACACAGAGTTAAAAGAAGAATTTCTCAGCATCTATAACGGAAATATCAAAAGGGACGGAGCGGGTAACTTCCTCAATTATCTGCTGAAGACCGATTTCTTCACCGCCCCTGCAAGCACACGCTTCCACGGCTCGCACGAGGGAGGTCTGCTTGAACACAGCCTTAACGTGTATCACTGCCTTAAGGATTATCTTGAACGCGACAGAACGAAGCAGCTTTACAGAATGAATTACAGCGAAGAAACTATCGCTTTGTGCGCACTTCTTCACGATGTCTGCAAGGTGAATTTCTATAAGACGGACTACCGCAACGCCAAGAATGAACGCGGCGAGTGGGAGAAAGTCCCGTATTATACTATTGATGATACACTTCCTTACGGTCACGGCGAAAAGTCGGTCTACATAATCTCAGGCTTTATGCGCCTGACAAGGGAAGAAGCCTTTGCGATAAGGTATCACATGGGCTTCTCCGGGGTAGAGGATAAAAACAGCATCGGAAAAGCTTTTGAAATGTTCCCGCTTGCGTTCGCACTTTCGGTCGCAGATATGGAAGCATCGTATTATCTTGAATCATAAATAAAAAGGGAAAAGGGGTCTTGGAAAATGGCAGATATTGTTGCAGTCGGCGAGATGCTCGTTGATCTTGCTCAGAAGATTTCCGAAACGGGTGAGATAACCTATACGCAGAATGCGGGCGGTTCATCGGCGAATGTTGCGGTTATGGCGGCAAAGCTTGGAGTTCCCACAGGCTTCATCGGCAAAGTCGGAAAGGATATGTTCGGACGCTATCTCAAAAACGTCCTCGATGAAAACAACGTAAACACAAAGGGACTTATCCTCGATGATAAATATTCAACTCCGCTCGCATTCGTCAGCAAGAATGAGAACGGCGAAAGAGAGTATTATTTCGTAAGGAATGACAGCAAGGAAGCTTCGCTCACTTATGGCGAAGTGAATAAAAAGCTTATCGATAACTGCAAAATTTTCCACTTCGGTTCAAGACTGCTCACTTCCGAACCGTCACGCTCGGCGGTGATGCTCTGCGCCGAATATGCGAAGAATCAGGGCAAGATCATAAGCTTCGACCCGAAATTCCGCCGCAATCAGTGGGCATCGCAGGAAGACGCAGTGAGAACGATACAGAACGTGATGAAGTGCGTTGATATCCTCAAAGTTTCCGAAGATGAGCTTTTGCTTGTTTCGGGATTTGGAAATATGGCAACAGCTATCGCAAAGCTTATCGGACTCGGTGTAAAAGTAATATGCATCACGCAGGGCGCAAAAGGCTGTATAGTCGCAACAAAAACGGGCATAAACAACGTCCCCTCGTTCAAAACAGAGCTTGTAGATACAATGGGAGCAGGTGACAGCTTCTTCGGAGCATTTCTTTCCCGTATCGCAAAGTCCGCAAAGCCGCTCTCTGACCTTGAAACGGATGATCTTATCGGAATTTCCGTCTATGCCAATGCCTGCGGCGCACTCAGCGCAAGAAAACTCGGTGCTATCTCCGCAATGCCGACCGATGAAGAGATAAGAGCGCTTATCGAGCAGAATAAAAAACAGTAATTTTCACTTTTTCATATATTACCATAGTGTAAAATGCCTATTTTTAGGTAAATGCTATTGACAAATCGCCGTCATAAGCCTATAATAAATAGGTTGTTGATAAAATGAAAGGAAAACTGTTTTTATGAAGCTTGAATCATTCAAAAGTATATTTTTTAAGGCATTGATGTCCGGATTTATGATCGGTATCGGCGGAACTGTCTACCTTATGTGCGATAATAAGTATATGGGCGGATTTCTGTTCAGCTTCGGACTTTTCACAATAATCCAGCTCGGCTTTGCACTCTATACGGGTAAAGTCGGATATATCCCCGAAAGAAAGCCAATATATATCCGTGAAGTGCTTATAACCCTGCTCGGAAATATCGTCGGAACGGGCGTTACAGCACTTTTGATCTCTGCAACAAGAATAGGCGCAAAGGTGCATGAAAACGCAGTTGCCGCAATGGATACCAAAATGAGTGACGGCATCGTCAGCAGACTTATCCTCGGATTCTTCTGCGGAACATTGATGTACCTCGCAGTTGAGAACGGAAAGAACTGCCGTATAAAAGGACATGATGTTTCAATGATCTTCGGAACAGCAGTCCCCGTAATGCTCTTCATCTTCTGCGGATTTAACCATTCAATTGCAGACTGCTTCTATTATTTCTCCGCAGGCGCAACAGTAAGCGGCGCACTCTATATCCTCGAAGTAGCAGTGGGAAATGCACTCGGCGGAATGTTTATACCATTTATGAAAAAGCTTTTCGATAAACCCGAAGAAACACAAACACCAACAAAGTAACAATAACGCGAAGCCAACTAAAGTTTAGGTCAAGCCTTTTCAAAGGCTTGTGGGTGTCCAGAGGGCAAAGCCCTTGGTCGCTCTCCGCAGAGAGCGAAATCCCCTAAACTAACAGCATAATGTCAGTTGCAACAAGCGTAATCACTAACAAATCAAAAGGCGCAATTCACACAAAAAAGGTAAAACGAACTATGAGAAATCATTTTGTGAACCTAAAAAGTGAATTGCGCCAATTCTTTATGTACGGAACGGTTTTCCTTTAAGCCTATATATGCGAACGGAGTGAGAATATATAGGCTTAAATACTGTATGAACAGCTATGCAGTATGAACTCTACGCTTTGCTTGTGTGTTTTATTTGCCGACAGCGTTTGAACAGCAATGAAATATGAACGGAAAAACACATAAAACGGTCGGATATGGAATCCGACTCTACGGTTTTGGGGGCGTTCATATCCCACCGCTGTTCAAACGTTGTCGGCTAAAAACGCTCGTCGCTTTGCTCCTCACGTTTATTCGCCGAGGATAGTTTATTTTAGGAAAAAGAATTGGCGCAATTCACTTTTTAGGTTCACAGACTGATTTCTCACGTTCTGTTTACCCTTTGGTGTGAATTGCGCCTTTTTTAGCTGTTAGTGATTACGCTATTGTAACTGATGTTATGCTGTTTGTTTAGGGTATTTCGCCGTCTGCGGACGGCGACAAGGTGGCTTTGCCCCATATGCACTAACTTAATCTTGCAATTACCCTAAAAATATGGTAA
>CALANW010000045.1 GCA_937926145.1 uncultured Ruminococcus sp.
AAACATAAGACTGTAAGCTCAACATTTTCTGTTCGCATTGATTTTCCCCCTACTTTATTTATTGACAACTTCCGATTTGTCGAACAGTCATATTTCCTTATTTTACAATTATGGGGTTCTCTGAAAACCTAAACAAAATAATACCTTGCGGTGAGGGGGTTCAGAGATATGTCAGTGATCTTATCCTGTTTTTGCTAATGTGTAATTATTGAATTGGGTATGATAAATCCGGGGCTGCGGTTCTGCTTATTCGGAAGCCGCCATAATGCTTTAAGGTTTCCGCTGCGATTTCCGAGCCGACATTCATTGCCTTTTCAATATCATTTCCGAGCATATATGAGCAGACAAACCCGGCATGATAGCTGTCGCCGCACCCTGTTGTGTCAATTATGTTTTCAACTTTTACAGCCTGCACTCTGAATTCCTGTCCGTTAAAGTATGTAACGCTTCCATGTTCTGCAAGTGACATATTGAACAGACAGGGGTATTTATCCGATAATTCTCTGAACCTCGGCAGGAGTTCCTCCGAGCCGCTTATCATAAAGAAATCAACGTACGGAGCGTATCGTTCCATATCCGAAAAATCTCTGTATACATCAAAATCCACCGCAAGCTTAAAGCCGAGTGCTTTTTTCAGTTCGATCACCTGCGGAAAACACGATGCCCAGAAATGAACAAAAACTACATCGGAGGCTGACAGGACTTTGATCTCTGTATCATTCAGCACGAGGTTATCGAGAATTTTCCCGTTCCACGAATCATCTTTGTAATACCTGTCGCCCGATACTGTAAGATAAGTCATATTGTTTGCAGTCGGATATCTTTCATCGATGCGAATATGACTTTTATCGATATTGAGCTTTGATATTGCTCCCATTATCACTTCCGCATATTTATCTTTTCCGACAACACCGAGAAGTGTAACATCGATATCCCTGAACCGTGAGGCGTGAGCGGCAAAATTCAATGCTTCACCTCCGGGTCTGATCGTGTCGGTACCGTAAAAAACATCTGCACATAAACAAGGAAGTGCAGTCAGTCTGATCCTTTTCATTTTAAAACCTCATACAATCCGATCCGTCGATAGGCAATAATTCCTTATATTCAATTATACACAAAAGCTGCGGGGCAGTCAAGGATTATCGGACAGGTTTTGCACAGCATTTCAATGCAATATCTTCGGAGCTAATTATTTATGCTTTGTTGCAAATCAACAAAAAGATATGTCGAAATGTGTTGATTTCTACAACGTTCAAAAAAACAGTTGCAAAACCGAGCATTTTTTGATAAAATAAGAATGTATCTTTATGCGCTTTTTTAAACGTTTACGGATATATCATTCAGTCGGGTCAAGGGACAATGGGGGAAGAGTTATGATAAAAAAGGATAAGGTCGGCAGAGTTGTTATCTATGACAGTCAGGACAGAATGCTGCTGGCAACCAAGTCGGTGTTTTTTCCGAAGGACTTCTTCCGTATCAAGGATCGTGACCTCGTTATGATAAAGGGTACGGGGCTTCCTCTTATCCCAAAAGATGAATACATAACCGCTGTTTTTGAATATATAAACGGTGTGCGAATGAAATACAAGACCTCGGTAGACCTTTCCACCGAGTATCAGATGAATTTTCACGTCGGCGACGGAATCGCACTTGAGGAAAGACGTGCTTCGTTCAAGATAAATACCGAATTTGAAACGACCTCGCCCTTTTATATCCGCAATGAGGAGCTTATAAATTTCGACAAGCCGCTGAATATCCACGTCTGTAACATCAATCTCGGCGGCGTTTATATGAAAACGGGCTTTGACTTTGAGCCGGGAGATCAGCTTATGCTCGAGCTTTTCGGCGGAGATATGGAGCTTCTGACCGAGGTGCTTCGCATTCAGAATGTTATGGGAACGGACGTTGTTGACGGTTACGGCTGTCACTTCCTCAACATCTCCCAGTCGCAGGAGGAACGCCTTGCACGCTTCATTTTTGAATGTCAGATAGCGGAAAGAGAAAAGCTCAAACAGCGTCAGAATAAGGACTTTTGATCTATGGCAAAAATTATTGTTGTAACAAATCAGAAAGGCGGAGTCGGCAAGACGACGACCTGCGCCGCTTTTGCAGGGATCTTCCGCAGCAGAGGGAAAACTGTCCTCGCAATAGATATGGATCCGCAGGGAAACCTTTCGTTCTCACTCGGAACGGAGGACAGGGGATACACTATCCACGATGTGATGACGGGTGCTTGCAATATCCGCGATGCGATAAAAACTACGCACATCTGCGATGTTATAACGTCAAATATTCTTCTTTCGGGAAGCGAACTGGAGCTTCCTGCCGAACACCGCGAATTTATTCTGAGGGAAATTCTCAAAACTGTCCGCGATGAATATGACTACATCATCATCGACACGCCGCCTGCACTTTCGGTGCTTACAATAAACGCTTACACAGCGGCGGACGATCTGATAATCCCGATGACACCCGAGATACTTTCGCTCCAAGGAATTGCACAGCTCCGCGAAACTATCCTCGCCGTCAAGAAATACTATAATAAAAAGCTCAACATAAGGGGCATACTCCTTACGAAATATGTCAAGAACCAGCAGCTTGCGGGCGAGGTTGCGGAAATGGTGGAGATCGTTGCCGAACAGCTCGGAACTGTCGTGCTCGATACGAAGATATCCGTTTCCGTTGCGGTCGCCGAAGCTCCTGCGCATCAGGAGGTCATAACGACCTATTCTCCGAATTGCCGCGCCGCAAGGGACTATGTTAAGGTGTGTGAATCGCTTTACCCTGAGATAGCCGAGCATAAAAAGAGAAGATAAGGAGGAATTTGTATGGCAGGCAGCGCCGCAGCAAAGGTCACGCACAAGACCGATGCTGTTATGAAGCTTTTAACGGGAAAAAGCACTGCTACCAACCCGATAATCGACAACGAGTTCAAGCAGTCTGTCATAGAAATGCACACGAACACGCAGAAAGCCGCCGAAAAAGCCGAGCCTAAGCCGAAACAGAACGAAGCTACCGAAATTTGCGTCAGCTCCGAGCTTATAACCGAGCTTTTGCCGATAGCATTGAAGAGGTTCAACTGCTGTACCTGCGACCGATGCTTCGCCGAGGCTATGGCGGACGCTCTGGACGCAGTTCCGTATCTATCCTGCAAGGTCAGAACGCCGCAGGACAAGAAAAAAGCGGACGAGATGAAAGAAAAATACACGCGCAGCGTTACCAATGAAATGGTAAAGCTTGCAATACGCCGCCGTGCGCTTCCGAAACATATATAAACGCAAAGCATACGCAAATATTGTGTATGCTTTTTCTTTTTGCCTGTGGTTCCGTTAAATCACGGCTCTTTACCACGTTGTTGTTAAATATATACAAAAAATTCCTCGGAAAATGACAAAATTAAACAGTTAATGGGGCGCAATTTGTTACATTTGGGAAAAATTCATAGATTTTATAATAAAAAATTGTTACCGTCGTGGATATAAATTTTGCGATAACTCTTGTAATTTTTATGAAAAAGGTATATACTGTTAATGGAATACTATACCCTTTTAAAGGGGGGAGTCTACCATTTTGAAAGAACAGTCAGCGAATCAGACCAACACAGGAGGTATATCGTGGGACTTTTTGATAATAAGCTTCAGACCCTTTCCGAGCAGACGCTCGATGCGGCGTGGTATAAACAGCGCGTCATCTCAAACAATATCGCAAACGTTTCCACGCCCGATTATAAAGCAAAAACCGTAAACTTCGGACTTGTGCTCAAAGAAGAGATGTGCAAGTGCAGCTACCATACGCCGACTGACAGCGAAAAGGGCAAGGTTTCCCTCAAAGTCGCAACGACTTACGAAACCAACACCAACCAGCTTTTGAACGGCAACAATGTCGATATTGAAAAGGAACAGCTCGATCTTGCCGATGTTCAGTATCAGTACAGCGCGCTTATGGATCAGATGAACAACAACTATTCGATGATACGCACGGCGATATCAAAGTAACGCCGTCGGCTTTGGAGGTACATAAATGTCATTTTTGAATTCGCTCGATATAGGCGGCTCTGCACTTTCGGCGCAAAGGCTCCGAATGGATATCATCTCGCAGAACATCGCCAATCAGGGCACTTATAACACAGATGTCGGCGAAGACCCTTACTGCCGTCAGCTTGTTGTTTTCTCCGAAAAGAAAACTTTCAGCGATGAGCTGGACAAGTTCAATAACGAGGACGACGGTCCGAAGTATTCCCACGGCACATATTATCTTTCGCACAAGAACAAGTACAGATACTCGGGTGTGACGGTAACTCAGATACTTGACGACGATGCGCCGTTTGTTCCCGTTTATGACCCCGACAATCCGCTCGCGGACGAGGACGGATACATTTACCAGAGCAACGTTGACAACAGCAAGGAGCAGATGGATCTTCTCGCTGCGCAGCGCTGTTACGAAGCGAATGCTTCCGCTATTGCTGCAGTAAAGGCGATGCTCACAAAGGCAATGTCCCTCAACGGCAAATAAGGCAGGGAAGCCCTGCGGCAGGTTCGCGCCACGCTCCGCTTTGCTTCGCGCTTTTTCGTTGGAAATGAGTTTGTGTTCGCGAAGAGGGTACGCTTTACAGCTGACAGCTGTGGATATGTGGGGAAGCCCTGCGGCAGGTTCGCGCCACGCTCCGCTTTGCTTCGCTCTTTTTCGTTGGAAATGAGTTTGTGTTCGCGAAGAGGGTACGCTTTACAGCTGACAGCTGTGGATATGTGGGGAAGCCCCGCGGCAGGTTCGCGTTATGCTCCGCTTTGCTTCGCTTGTTTGCGTATAGGTAACAATATTAAATATAGATGTAGGGGACGGGTTTCCCGTCCCGATTTACCTTAAATTTGTAAGGTTTGTGTTTCATATAAAGAAAGGCAGATAAAAATATGTTTATAGTTCCGATCTCGGGTGCGATCTCACCCGTACAGTCTGTTTTTGAGAATGAGAACGAGCAGGTCAAGGAAATCACCGAAAGCACCCCTCAGTTCTCCGATGTTTTCAAGGAAGTTTTCAATGACGTTCAGGAAACCCAGCAGCAGACCAATATTGACTCTGTAAAGCTTATGCAGGGCGAAATTGATGACCTCCACACTATTTATAACAATATGACAAAGGCTTCGATAGCTGTCGAGACCTTCGTTGCGGTAAAGAATGCCGCTGTTGACGCTTACAATCAGGTCCTCCAGATCTCAATGTAAGCCATTATATCTTTAATTCGGGAAGGAAAATTCGTAAATGGATATGAAGGAACAGCTTTCAAAGCTTACGACTTCGTTCAAACAGTTCTGGGAAGCTCAGGAGAAAAAGCGCAAAATAGCGTACATAGCGATACTCGTTGCGATAGTTCTTATCGCCGCGATCGTTGTTATAATCTTGAATAAAAAGGACTATACCGTTCTTTTTGAGGGACTTGAAGCGAGCGAGGCTTCGGAGATCGTAACCGCGATACAAGACCTCGGCTACGATGTTACCCTTAAAAGCGGCGGCACGATAATGGTACCTGCCGGAACGGAAAACGTTCTTACTATGGAAATGGCTATGAAAGGCTATCCAAAGAGCACCATTAACTACAATCTTTATACAAACAATATAGATATGTTCACCACCTCCTCGCAGGAGAGGGAATATGCGCGAATGGCTCTTGAAGAGCGTCTGAGCGCTATTGTCGGAACATTCGAGGGCGTTCAGAAAGCTACGGTCACAATATCTATACCCGAGCAGAAGAACACCGTCATCTCCTCGCTCCGCCAAGACCCGACAGCTTCGGTTACGGTTTATCTCAACCCCGACTATAAGCTCACGGACAAGCAGATAGTCGGCATCAGAAACACCGTCAGAAACGGCTGTGTAGGTCTTACCGATGATAATATCAGCATCGTTGACGGCTACGGCATACCGCAGATCGAGGGTGAGAACGAGATAGACGTTGTTGCTGACGAAACAAGAAAATTCGCTTTCAAGACCAACCTTGAAAATTCGATAAAGAACAAGATACTTGAGCTTCTTATGCCTGTTTACGGCGATGACGGGGTATCCGTTGCGGTAAATATGGTGCTCAATTTTGATAAAAAGGTTTCCGAAAATACCGATTATTCGGCTGACGGAAACGGCAACACGGGCGTTCTCCAGCACGGTGATGCGTCCGAAGCTTCGGGCGGAACAACTGTTGACGGCGGTGTTGTCGGCGTTGAGACCAATGCTGATGATACCTACCCGACGGGCGACACTAACGGCAATGGCGCTTGGACACAAAACTCCGTTTCCAACACATACCTTGTCGATACATACAAAGAACAGATCGAAAAGGCAGGCTACACTATTGACGGACTTTCCATTTCGACTGTCGTTTACACGGACTATATCTCCGAAGCGCAAAGACTTGACCTTGTGAACCTCGTTGCAAACGCAGGCGGCGTAAATCCGACCGTTGCGCAGGACGTTGTTACGGTCACCAACTTCCCGAAATTCGGCACGGATATTGCAACCGATACAGCTCCCGTTTATCTCTTCGGTCTTACGCTCAATCAGCTTATTGCCGCTGCAGCGATACTTCTCATTCTTCTTATCGTTGTTGTCGTTGTGCTTATCATCACTTCGAGAAGCGCCAAGAATAAGAGAGCAAAATTCGAGCAGCAGATACTTGCTTCCGAAGCGCTTGCAGGTGCGGACGGCGAACCTATCGTAGATACGTTCACAATGGATCTCGACGGCACAAGTCCTGCCGATATCCCGAGCCTCTCGGCGGAGGAAGACACCAAGGAGGTCGCTATCCGCAGAGAGATCAGCGACTTTGCGAAGAACAGTCCCGAAATTGTGGCTCAGCTGCTTAAAAACTGGATGAAAGACGAAACGGAGGAGTAAGCAATGCCTGATATCCAAGAACTTACAAACCTGCAAAAGGCTGCGATCGTTGTTACATCGATCGGTGCAGAAAATGCTGCCTACGTTTACAAACGCCTTTCCGATGATGATGTCGAAAGGCTCACATACGAAATTTCAAGCCTGCCTTACCTCGAAGCGAACGTCGTTGATTCTACTCTGAACGAATTCTACGAGCTTTGCCTTACCCAGAAAGTTATCTCCGAGGGCGGCATTGAATATGCAAGAAGCGTTCTTGAAAAGGCCTACGGCGTTGAGCAGGCAAACAAGCTCATGGAGCGTGTTTCCAAGTCGATGCAGACGAAGGCGTTCGAGTTCGTCAGAAAATCCGACTACAAGAACCTGCTTGCTATCATTCAGAACGAAAATCCGCAGACTATCGCTCTTGTACTTTCCTACGTCAAGTCCGAGCAGGCTTCCGCCGTGCTTCAGGAACTGCCTAAGGAAAAGCGGGTCGAAGTCGTTGAAAGAATCGCGAAAATGGAATCGGCTTCGCCTGAAACCATTCATTCTATCGAAGAAACACTCGAAAGAAAGTTTGCTGCAGTCGTTTCTATGGATCTTACCACGGTCGGCGGCGTAAACTTCGTTGCCGATATCCTCAACAAGGTCGACAGAGGAACAGAAAAGCACATCTTCGACGAACTCTCCTCGAAAGATCCTGCTCTTGTTGAAGAGATCAAGAAGAAGATGTTCGTATTCGAGGATATCCTCGGACTCGACTCTATGTCCATTCAGCGTTTTATCAGAGATGTCGAAGCGAAAGACCTCGCTGTCGCTATCAAAGGCTCGAATGCCGAGGTCGCAGCGGCTCTCTATGCGAATATGCCGCAGAGAATGCAGGAATCCATTCAGCAGGAGATCGAATATCTGCATAACGTTCGTATGCGTGACGTTGACGAAGCTCAGCAGAGAATTGTCGGCATCATAAGACACCTCGAAGAAGAGGGCGAGCTTGTTATCGGCAAGGGCGGAGAGGACGAGATAATTGCTTAAAATATACAAATCCCAGTCGTACAGCTATGGTGCTTCCCAACCTGTCAAGATAGATAATACCGTCATTCTTCCGGGCGAGGAAAACGCCGAGCAGGAAGCCCCCTCGCGCGAAGAGCTTGAACAGCAGAAGCAGAGGGAAGCCGCCGCTAAAGAAGCGGAGTTCCGCGCCGCAGTCGATCGTCAGGTCGCAGCGGCAGTCGAGGATTACCGCATAAGGACAGAAGCCGCACGGCGTGAGATAATCGAAAATGCAAAGCTTGAAGCGAAGAGCATCGCCGAGGACGCTAAGACAGCCACCGCCGCCGTTATCGAAAAGGCGAACAAGGAGTGCGCTATCTTAAAGGAAAAGGCGAAAGCCGAGGGCTTCAAGGAGGGTTATGACGAGGGCAAAAAACAGTCGCTCGAAAAGTGCCAAAAGTACGTTGATGCGTCAGCACAGCTGCTCTCCGATATAAATTCGCGCAAGGACGCGTACTTCCTCGACAACGAGAACGAAATGCGCGAAACAATGTGCGAAATGCTCGAAAAGATCACGGGTGAGGAACTCAAAGTCAACCCCGAGGTCATTGAAAGCATTATCGAAAACGCCGCAAAAAGCTTCCGAAACTCCGACTACATAAAAATTTCGCTTGCGCAGGGTGAGGTCTCCAAGGAGATCAAGACCGATGCAAAGCTCATCAAACAGATAATCCCTTATATCAAAGATATTGAAATAGAAATTCTTCCCGATGCTGAGGACGGCACAGTTATCCTCGACAACGGCGAAGAGATACTTGATGCTTCCGTTCCGACCCAGCTTGAATTCCTCAAAGAGATAATGAAGAATACAAGGGGCGAGGAATGACGAGGAGATAACCCGAATGAACTTTAACGCTATCCGTGAAAACGTCAAAAATGCCGATCTTTACAGGCACATGGGAAAAATTGAAAAGATCATCGGTATGACTGTCGAAGCCACGGGACCCGAATGTAACATCGGCGATGTCTGCCGCATATTCCGCAAAGGTTCGGACGAGTTCATTTACGGCGAAGCGGTCGGCTTCAACGAGGGAAAGGTCGTGCTGATGCCTTATACCGACATCGACGGCATAGGCCCCGGTTCGATAGTTGACAATACGGGCAGGCAGCTTGAAGTCAGAACGGGTGATGCACTCGTCGGACGTATCATCAACGCTATCGGCGAACCGATAGACGGCAAAGGCCCGATACATACCACTGACAGCTACCCCATTGCGGGAAACCCCGTAAATCCGCTCACCCGACCGAGGATCGAGGATATTATCCCGTTCGGCGTAAAGGCGATAGACGGTCTGCTCACGATAGGCAGAGGTCAGCGTATGGGTATCTTTGCAGGCTCGGGTGTCGGAAAATCTACGCTCCTCGGTATGATAGCGAGAGAAGTCGAAGCCGACATCAACGTTATCGCGCTCGTTGGAGAGCGTGGACGAGAAGTGCTTGAATTCATCGAGCGCGACCTCGGGGAAAAGGGAATGGCAAGGTCAGTCCTTGTCGTTGCGACCTCCGACCAGCCTTCGATGATGAGAAATAAATGTCCCATGACCGCCACGGCTATCGCGGAATACTTCAAAGATCAGGGCAAAAACGTCCTGCTGATGATGGATTCGCTCACACGATATGCTATGGCTCAGCGTGAGATTGGTCTTGCAACGGGCGAAGCACCTATCGCAAGAGGCTACACGCCGTCAATTTACACCACTATGCCGAAGCTGCTCGAAAGAGCGGGCAACTTTGAAAAAGGCTCGATAACGGGCATCTACACCGTCCTCGTTGAGGGCGACGATACCAACGAGCCTATCTCCGATACGGTCAGAGGTATCATTGACGGTCATATCATTCTCTCCCGTAAGGTAGCGGCGAAGAACCACTATCCTGCGATAGAGATACTCGAATCGGTTTCGCGACTTATGTCCGAGATCGCCGACAAAAAGCACAAGGACAACGCGGCAAAGCTGCGAAATCTCCTCTCGGTCTATAACGCAAACTACGACCTCGTTTCGATCGGTGCATACAAAAAGGGCACAAACCCTGCGCTCGATGAAGCGATAAGAAAAATAGACAAGATCAACGCATTTTTACAGCAGAAAACGGACGAGGCGTTCTCCTTTGACGAAACGCTGAAGCTGCTTGAAGAAGCTGTAAAATAACTCCTTGGAGGTAATCATTCTTGAAGCGGTTTGAATTTTCACTAAACAAGCTTATGGGTTATAAAAAACAGGTGCTTGACAGAGAAAAGAACAATCTCGCTCACCTGCGAATGCAGCAGCAGCAGATGCAGGAGGAAAAAATGCAGCTCGAAGCCAAACTCAAACGCTCGGCAGACGAGTACCGCGAGCTTACGGGCAGGGGCATAACCGTTATGCAGATAACGATGTTCAAAGGTTATCACCAGTCGCTCCGTATGCAGATAAAAGAGCTTGAAAATTCGATAGAGGAAATGGAGAAAAAGGTACAGCGTCAGCTCGGTGTTGTTATCGATGCGACAAAAGAAGTTTCCTCGCTCGAAAAGCTCGAAGAAAAGCAGCTTGAAGAATACAAATTCAAGGTGCAGAAAGCGGAGGAGCAGTTCATTTCCGAATACGTTATGAACAGCACATATCATTAAATTCGGTGGTCAAAAATCAATGTAGGGGACGGGTTTCCCGTCCCGATTTACCGCGTTTGCCGAACGGGACGGAAAACCAGTTCCCTACAATAAATGATAGGTCTGCCTATCATAAAGATTGATATCTAATGAAGCGTACCGCTTCATCGAAGGGAGGTGAAAATTATGGATATAAGCAGCATTCTCAATATCGGTATGGGCGTAAATGCTCCCGACTTCGGCTCAGTTGACGCAAACGCAGCTTCGGAAATAAGCTTTGGCGACATTCTCGGCTCGGCTGTCACAGCAAATACACCCGTTGACGATATCACGCAGGAAGTTGACATTACCGAGGATAAAACAGAGGAGAACAACACCTTTTCAAAGCTTGTTTCGGAGCTTGCGCAGGACGTTTCCAACGCAGACAAAAGCGTTATCGATTCGGCAGTGAAGATGATGCTCTCGGTCGGAAATGCGGCTGAAAAGCTTATGTACGGCACTTCAGACAGCTCTTCGCAGAACGACGATGAAAATACCGACGTTATCAATATTCTTTCCAATATGATAAAGTTCGTTGCCTCGCAGGACGGCGAAGATTTCGTTTCGGACGAAGAAACGGGACTTGCACTCACGCTCGGAGATATCTCGGCAGTGCTTGAAACGGGTCTTTCCGAGGGTAAATCGGCTGATGAGATCGCAAACGAGATGAAAAAGCTCGCGGAGGGCGATGATACCGACCTTTCGGCTCTCGCAAACGCAGTCGTTTCTATGATGGATATGATGCCCGTCGGCACAAACGAGGAAATTCTCGATGAGATACCCTTTGAAGCAGCAGCAAAGACAGCTTCGGTGACGGAAGTTCTTTCCTCCGATACCGCTCCAACACAGAAAGCGGAAACGATAGTGTCTATCCTCGAAAACAAGACGGGATTTAACGATCTGTCTTCTTTTGAAAGCTTCCAGAGCGCATTAAAGCTTGCACTTTACAGCGATAACAGCGCAAATACAGCCGATACCTCTTTCGCAGCGCTCCACAAGACAGCGGCATTCGCAAGAATAAACGATGTTTCGGCGCAGATAAGAGTTATCACGGGCTCGGACGAAAACAGCGCAGAGCAGGCAGCGGCAAACGTTGTCCTTACGGCGCAGAACCCTGTTCAGACGAATATTTTTGCTGAAATCGAGATACCGACAGACACGGTTGAGGTCTACAAGCAGCTTGCAGACTTTGCAGTACAGCAGATAACGCAGAGCGTCAGCGAAACCACGCAGAACGGCGCAGTTCAGGAGCTTGTGGTAGTTCTCAAACCCGAAAACCTCGGCGAAGTTGCAGTTAAGGTAACAGCTGATACATCGGGCGCAGTTTCTATTGTCCTCGCAGCTTCAAACGAAGAAGTCGGCAGGGCGCTCGCAGCGAACTCGGCAGCACTTACCGAAAGCTTTGCAAAGCAGAATGTTGACGTTCAGAATGTGAACGTTGTTGCTCCCTCGGAGGCGGCTTCCTATATGGGACTCGACTTCTCGAACCAGAGCTTTAACCGTCAGAACGGCGGCGCTTCACAGAGCGAAAGCACTTCAACTAACCGTATCTCGGGCATTGCAAAGGCTGATGACGAAGCGGAAAGCGGAGTTACAGCGGCAAGAAAACTTTTAAAGGAGGCAAAATTATGGCTAACAGCTTAGGAAACCTTTCGATCGATTCGACGGGCGGTGCTTACTCAAAGTACAGCAACAAGGTCGTTGATACGACAAAGGGTGACGAAGCTACTTCCTATATGGACTTTGACAGCTACTTAAAGGTACTCGCAACGCAGATGTCCAATCAGGACTTCAACGACCCTATGAGCGATACCGATATGCTCCAGCAGATGTCGTCCTATTCGATGCTCGAAGGCATCAAGAATATGACCTCTCAGGCAAATATCAGCTATGCGACAAACCTTGTCGGAAAGGCTGTAACGGTCAATGACGGTCACGATTATGACACGGGCATAGTTGAATCCGTAGTCGTTTCGGACGGTACGCCTTACCTCGTTGTAAACGGCGGAAAGTACGAAGTTTCGACCGTTTCAAACGTTACTTCTTCCGATATCTACAATCTTCTCTCAAAGCTTATCGGTCAGGAAGTCAATATCCACGGCTCTTCCGAGGACGAAGTACTCGCAAGCGGTAAGGTAACGAACGTTCTTGTACTCGACGGAAACGCTTATGTTATCGTTGACGGCAAGGATAAGTATCCGCTCAAAGATGTTTCGCTCAAAAACAGCGGAAACAAAGATGAAAACGGCACTGATAAAACAGAGGGTACAGAGGGAACAGATGGTTCTTCCAATACCGAAAATGGCGGGGAAAACGCAAACGCTCCCGAGGGTGCATCGGACAGCACAACGATCACTACCGATACTACCGTTACACAGGCTGAAACGATGTCAAGCTATATGGCTCAGTCGGACGCTTTGTTCAGCGAGCTTATGAGCACTATCGATTCTATCAGCGGAACGGAAACAAAGTCGGTCAGCGTTATAAACAACCTTAAACCGAACCTTGACGGCTATGAAACAGTAACGGTAACAAAGCTCGATATCCCGAACTATGCGGCAGCATTCGTTGCACAGTATGAGAATCTTCAGGATCTTATCACACCGAACACTTCTTATGCAGGCGGTATCAATGATGTGACTTCGACAAACCTTATCGCAGGCACACAGAATGCAGGTTACAACACGCTTTATTCCGATACCTCATCAAATACTTCCTCCACGGCGGCTTCATCTTCATCGAATACAGCCACAACGCTCACAGCAGGCAAGTATGATATCCCGCTCACGACCTCAAACCTTTATGCGGTAGCAAATTCATCGAGAACAGGTCAGCTCACGCCGACACTTTCCAATGCACAGGTCTACAGCATCATTTCGAGCGGAAGCTACAGCACAAGATACAGCGAAAAGTATGGTCTTGAAGCTTATTCCGATTCAAAGCCGGGCATTTCAAATGCTGACTGCGAACCACACAGACTTGATGCAGACAAATATCCCGAGCAGGCAGCTCTTGCAGACGCTCTCGGAACAAGAATGTATGATATCAAGTTCATCAATAACAGAGCTATTACTTCAAGAATAGATACCACCAATGTCATCGGCAGAACTATCAGCGGCAGAGAAGTTACAGAGATCGGCTACTGCGGTGTCGGCAGACTTGGCGAAGTCGTTACTTTCAAGGACGGCAAGCAGCGTGTTGAGATAATGTTCGACAACGGCAATTCAGGCTGGCTCGAAACATCGGGCAAGTACACCATCGACCAGATCATCAATCAGCAGGTCGGAAATGATGTAACTCCGTTTGAAGTTGCAATAGCTTACTATGCAAAGTCACAGTCCGCTCAGAAGTTTGAGAGCCTCAGACAGAACCTTACTTCAATGGGAGTAAATGTTGTCGGTTAAACGAAAGGACGGTGCTTCGGGGTGCTTATAAGCGAACTGATGCAGTCGCGAGGCATTACGGCGGTCACGACAGGCAAGGTCGGCGGATACAATGTTCCGAAGACTTCACCCGAGGACAGCGGTTTTGCGAAAGAACTGCAAAGTCAGCTTGACGAAAAAAAGCGCACTGAGCAGAACGGACAGAGCGGAGTGGTCTTTTCAAAGCATGCTCTCGAGAGGATATCCGAACGGCAGATAGATATCGAAAACGGCGATACCCTCGAACGGCTCAATAAGGCTGTCGAGCTTGCGGGCGAAAAAGGCTCGAACGACGCACTGGTTATGATAGGCTCAAATGCTTTCATCGTCAGCATAAAAAACAACAAGGTCATCACGACCCTTTCTGCAGATGATATGCAGGGAAATATTTTCACGAATATTGATTCTACTGTTATAATGTGAAAAGAATAATGTGCGGTCAGAACGATCGGACCTAACCGGAGATCATAAGCGTCCCGACTGACTTGACGGACGCTCCGCACAGATATAACAGCAGCTTTTTAAGGAGTGTAATTAAAATGGTTAGATCTCTTTATTCAGGCGTTTCGGGACTTACCTCCCACCAGACAAAAATGGACGTTATCGGTAACAATATCGCCAACGTCAACACTTATGGCTTCAAATCCTCCAGAGCTTCGTTCAGCGATGTTTTCTACCAGTCGGTAAAGACAGCCGCAGCAGGTACGGAAAGCTTTGCGGGCAACAACCCGTCCACAGTTGGTTACGGTACTCAGGTAGCTTCTATCGACAGAGATATGTCGCAGTCCTCGTTCCAGTCCACCAACAGGACCCTCGACCTCGCTATCAGCGGTGACGGATTCTTCGCAACGGGTGCATTTTCCTCAGGTGCAGACGGCGGCGCTCCCGACATCACAGCTTCGCCTGACTCTATAACATACACAAGAAACGGTAACTTCGGCATCGACAGCGCAGGCAACCTCGTTTCCAACAACAACAGATTTATCCTCGGTACAAGAAACACCGAAAAGGGTCTTCTCCTCAACAGCGACCTCAGCGCTCAGGAGCTTCTTAAGAATACTCTTCAGGATAACAACGGCGACAATCAGATCAACTCCACAGACTATACTTTTGAGAATACTATCAACGTAAACGACCTCATCGCAGACGCTTACGGCATCTATACCGACCCAGACACAGGCTATCTTTACACTAACAGAAAGCCTGAACCCGTAGTCAAGGACGGACAGATCGTCGGCTACAAGCAGGGCGATATCGACAGAGATGATACAACGGGCGAAGAAACCTACTATCTCTGCGACCTCAAGGGCAACTATGTTACCTTTGATGACAAGACAGACCTTGCTTACTTCAAGTACACGATGAAAGACCCTGCTGACCCGACCAGCACAGCAAGCGTTTCCGCTTACCACATGATCGATAACGGCGACGGCACATGGGGGGCTGAAGCTTATACTATCAACAATCAGCCTGACCCGAACAAGCCGCTCGGCGTTGACGACCTCGCTGTAACGGGCAAGTTCACATACGCTGACCTCGCTGCTTTCACGATCGGTTCGGACGGCGTTATCACAACCACATACAACAACACACTCAAAGCTATCGCGCGTGTTGAGATCACTGTTTTCGACAACCCTGAGGGTCTTACAGAAAACGGCGACACAAGCTTCTCCGAAACCGCAGCTTCTGGCGCGGGCAAGGTAAGAAAAGCAGGCGAGCAGGGCGCAGGCACGGTTGCTTCCAACAAGCTCGAAATGTCCAACGTAAACCTTGCTCAGGAATTCTCCGATATGATCGTTACACAGAGAGGTTTCCAGGCTAACGCAAGAATCATCACGACTTCCGACTCGATGCTCGAAGAGCTTGTAAACCTCAAGAGATAAGCGGGGAAGACACGCGGCAGGTTTTACTTGCTCATAGTGTGGGTCGATAATAGGCAGGTATGCTGTCCCGATCTAAATCTAACGCATTTGAGAAATGGGACGGGAAACCCGTCCATTGCGATAGTTTATTTATATATGCCGGAAGTTGCGGCGAATATCGCAATGTTTTCACACAGAAATAAGCTGTTTAGAGTATCGGCTCAATTATCGCATAATATTTTTCCTTCGGTCGGCGGCTCTGCTCGACGGAGCTGCCATTCCGTGGGAGATGAAGGTGAAAAATTATGATATTGGTAACAAGACTTAACGGAACTCCGCTTATGCTCAATGAAGAATTCATTGAAGCGGCAGAGGAAACACCCGATACCGTCGTCACGATGATGAACGGTCACAGATACATACTTAAAGAAAAACTCGATGAGATCATCGAAAAATCGTTTGAATTCCGCCGTATGAACAGCGCTTGCAAAGAATGATCCGAGCAGGAAAAGCTCGTTTAGAATAGATATGAAATCAAGGAGGATTTTTACCAAATGAATATTTCAGGTATTATCGGTCTGGTTATTGCGCTCGGACTTATAGTTTGGGGCATTATGACGGGAGGAAGTCTGCAGAACTTCTGGGACCCGGCTTCGGTCGCTATCGTTCTCGGCGGTACTATCGGTGCGCTCATCTTTACATATCCGCTTTCGGTCATCAAGAACACGGGCAAAATGCTCAAGATCGCATTTATGCCGAAAAAATATGACCCCGAGGATTACATCGCTCAGATGGTCGAGCATTGTAAGACTGCCCGTATGAAAGGTATCCTCGCGCTCGAAGAAAGCGCAAATGCCTGCACAGACCCGTTTATGAAGTCTGCGCTTATGCTTATTGTCGATGCCAATGAATCGGACAAGATAAAGTCTATGCTCGATGACTCGATCGACTTTATGTGTGAGCGACACGAAAATAACTATGCTATGTGGGTAAAGGGTTCAGCCGTTGCCCCTGCGATGGGAATGGTAGGTACGCTCATAGGTCTTATCAATATGCTTAAGGGAATGGATGTAACGAGTTCCGATTCGGCTTCATCGCTCGGTCTTTCGATGTCCACTGCCCTTATCACAACGTTCTACGGCTGTATTCTTGCCCACGTTTTCTGCGGACCTATCGGCAACCTTTGTAAATATAACCATAATCAGGAAATACTTTGTCTCCAGATCATCGAAGAGGGTACACTCGCTATCGCCGCAGGCGCTAACCCAAGATATGTCGAAGAAAAGCTTCGTATGATGCTCCCTGCGACCGCAAAACCTAAGGCAAGAAAGGCTTCTTCTGCCGAATAATGGCTGATTTGTCAGTTTTTGTGGAAAAATGACGCAAGAAATTTTGAAAAATTCTGCTTTTTTACAAAAAAACTATGGCAATTTGTTAAGAAATGTGGTATAATTATTTGAAATCTATTTTTAAGGCGTTATATTACAGAATTTCTGATTACAAAGTGTTATATCTATCTGTATTTATACTGTGAGGTGATTTTTGTGGCTCGCAAACGCGGCGGAAATGAAGAAGAAGGCGGAAGCTGGATGGACACCTATGGTGACATGGTAACGCTGCTTTTAACGTTCTTCGTTCTTCTGTTCTCAATGTCATCTATGGATACCAGCAAATGGCAGTACATTGCCGAAGCCTTTTCAAAAGGCAAAATTTCCGATACCGATATCCGTGTAGTCGGCGAACCCGACCCGAACAACGATCCCACAGCTGTCTATGACGATACTATCCCCGAAGTCGATAACGAGGATGAGCAGATCGTCGATTTTGAAGATTTCTTTATGTATCTTAAGGAAGTCGTTGTTTCAAACAACCTTTCCGACAGCGTGAGCGTTGAAATGTCCGATACGGGCGTTTATATGCGATTCAGAGATAATATTTTCTTCGCAGGCGACAGTGATGTTCTCCTCGACGAAGGTAAATTTATCCTTGATATAATCTCCGACGGCATACGTTCGATAAACGAACTTGTCTATGCCATAAAGGTCAGCGGTCATACAGCCGCAAGCGCGACCTCAAATGTCAACGAATGGGATCTTTCCTCGGGAAGAGCAAATTCCGTTATCAAGTATATGATAAGCCTTGATGCCTGCGACGCGGACAAATTCTCGTCCGCGGGCTACGGAAAGAACCGCCCAATCGAAGACAACTCCACCGAAGAGGGAAGACGGCAGAACCGACGCGTTGAGATAGTCTTTATCAGAAATGATATGGATTTCACCAACCCCGATGTCCTCAATGAACTTCTCCAGCTTGAATTCGGTACGAACTTCGTCCTCCCGTCAGGTTCGGAAGGCTCGTCCATGCTCGATGCAGACACGACCGCCGATGCCGATGCAGAAACGATCACCCCTGCCGATACTGGAAGAAACGACCCCGACAGGACCTACGTTTCCAAAGAGGATGCTATAAACGAAATGAAGGAAAGCAAGTCCGCCGCTCCAACGGCAGCAGAATGATAGGACCCCACAGGGAACCTCTAAAAAGTACAGACCGATTTTTCCGTCTGTCAGAAAGGAATGATCCGAATATATGGCTGACATACTGTCGCAAAGCCAGATCGACGCTCTTCTGAACAGCTTTTCCGAAGAGGGCGCTAAGGCTTTGGACGAGATCGAGGAGCAGTCAAACGAGAAAAAAGTCAAGACTTATGACTTTAAAATGCCGAAGAAGTTCACCAAGGAACAGCTCAAAACGATCGACGGCATTTTTGAAAACTATTCCCGTGTGCTTTCCTCTTATCTGACCGGTCTGCTGCGTGTTTACTGCAAGGTAGAGGTCATTCAGACAGAAGAGCAGCTCTATTATGAGTTCAACAACGCTCTTCCCGATTATGTTATAATGTCTATGGTCAATATGGGGATCATGGACGATGATGTGCTTGAAACGAGCTGTATCATACAGCTATCCAACCCTATCAGCTATACGATGATGGACAGGCTCATGGGCGGTGCGGGAACTTACACCGACCAGTCGAGGGATTTCACCGAGATCGAAGTCGAGCTTATGACGACCGTTCTCAAACGAATGGCTGCCCTGCTTAAAGAACCGTGGGGAAGCTACATAGACGTAAATCCGTCCCTTACATCGGTCGAAACGAACTCGCGTGTAGTTCAGCCGTTCTCGCCCGATGAAGTCGTTATAATCGTAATGCTCGAAGTCGAGATCAAGGACGTTAAGAATACTATTTCAATATGTATCCCTGCAATGGGTCTTGAATCGATAATGGCAAAGTTCGGCGATAAATGGTCGAGAGGCACTAAGAAGCTTGACCCGAAGCGCGAAAATGAGAGAAAGATATCCCTTATGGACGCGATAAAGGACTCCGACCTGAAGATAGATGCCGTTCTTTGCGAAACTACGCTTGATCTGTATGATGTCCTCACCCTTCAGGAGGGAGATGTCATTCCGCTCAATGTACCGATAGACAGCAATGTTACCGTTAAGATCGGAAATAATCTCTGGTTTGACGGCAAGCTTGGTATAAAAAACAACAAGAAAGCCGTTAAAATCGATAATATATATAAAGAATTGAGGTAAGAGCAATAATGAGTGATGAAAAACTTGTTGACGGATTCGGCGAAGTCGAGAAAGACGCCATCGGTGAGATAATGAACATCACCATGGGTTCGGCTGCAACTGCCGTATCCAATCTTCTCTCGGCTAAGGTTTGGATCACAACTCCGACCGTTACCGTCATGAGCGCAAAGGATCTCTCGTTTCCTGAACTTGAGCCTTCGATCATGGTCAGGATCAAATACATACAGGGCGTTTCGGGACAGAACGTTCTCGTTCTCAAACAGAACGACGTTCAGCTCATTCTCGATCAGCTCATGGGACTGCCGCTCGAGGTCACGGACGATTTCAAATTCGATGAAATGAATATTTCCGCCGTCTGCGAAGTCATGAACCAGATGATGGGCGCGGCTGCAACGGCTCTTTCGGAAATTATCGATACAACGGTCGATATTTCCACACCGGAAGCTATTGTTGAGGACAGCCAGAAACTGATCTCCGATCTCTATGATGTCAACGGCGATGAAAATGTAGTAAGCATCAAGTTCAACCTTACTATCGACGGCGTTATAAATTCCGAGTTCATTTCCGTTCTTACAATAGACCTTGCCAAGGAAATGGCTGAAAAGATGATGGCAGGCTACAGCGCAGCAGCCGATGAGGCAGTTTCCGCTTCCGCACCTGCCGCAGATACTCCGACCGAACCTGCTTCAAGCGGCGCAACTCTTTCTCAGGCAGAGATAGAAGCGCTACTCAACGGCGCAGGCGGCGCGGCTGCTCCAACACCGCAGGCAGCACCTGCATCGCAGCCGACACCGACACCTCAGCCGATGCCGCAGATGCCTCAGCAGCCAATGCAGTCAGCTCCTCAGCAGACAGCGCCGCAGCAGGCTATGCCGAACGGTATGCCGCAGCAGCAGATGCAGCAGGGTATGCCTATGCAGGGAATGTACGGCTACGACCCGAATATGCAGCAGTACGGTATGTACGGTCAGATGCCGCAGGGACAGCCGGTGCCGAATATGTATCCTCAGCAGCCGTACGGCTATCCTCAGCAGCCACAGCCGCAGATGAACATTCAGCCCGTTCAGCTCCAGAACTTTGCTACATATAATAACGCTTCGCTCAATAAGGAGCAGAACGATAACCTTAAACTTCTTATGGGCGTTCCGCTCAACGTCAGCGTTGAGATAGGTTCAACGACCAAAAAGGTCAAGGAGATACTCGAGTTTACACAGGGTACGATCATCGAGCTTGAAAGACAGGCAGGTGCGCCCGTTGATATCGTTGTAAACGGAAACCTTATCGCAAAGGGTGACGTTGTTGTTATCGACGATAACTTTGCTGTAAGAATAACTGAAATAATCAGATCCAAATTCTTGGATAATTTAGGTAAGGAGTAATTAATTATGGATAAGAAGATTATGCTTGTTGATGATGCCGCATTTATGAGAATGATGATCAAGGACGCTCTCACAAAGAACGGTTATACAAATATTATCGAAGCTGCCGACGGTGAGATCGCCTGCACAAAGTATGCAGCAGAGCACCCCGACCTCGTTATCATGGATATCACAATGCCTAACAAGACAGGTATCGAAGCACTCAAGGACATCAAGGCAAGCGACCCTGCTGCAAAGGTAGTAATGTGCTCCGCTATGGGTCAGGAAGCAATGGTCGTTGAAGCTATCAAGCTCGGCGCTCTCGACTTCATCGTAAAGCCCTTCAAGCCGGACAGAATCCTCCAGACAGTTCAGAAGGTTTTAGGCTAAGAGAGGACGGCAATAGTGCCAAATGTTATAATGATGATCTGCTCCCTGCTGGGAGTGATCGGACTCATTTTTCTTGTTTATTACGGAACAAGATGGCTCAACAAAAAATTCCGCAGTACTGGCTGGAACGGCTTGGAACGCGGAATAAAGATAATCGACTGCATCGGTGTTGCGCAGGATAAGCAGCTCCTTGTCGTTAAAGTCGGCAAAAAGGGTATGCTCCTCGGCGTTGCTCCGAACAGCATCACAAAGCTCTGCGATATCGATGATGATGATATAAGCGATATGCAGAGGGAAACAGAGGAAAATTCCTCCGTTTCGTTTTCGGATAGCTTGAAAAAGGCTTTCTTTAAGAAAAATACAGCGGAAAACGGTTCGGCTCGGGAGGACGGTAAGGAAAACAATGAGAAAAATGATTTCTGATGCCAAGGCTTCTCTTCCGATAACGGTCTTTATCGCAGTGGCAGCCGCAATAGCGGCAATGCTCATATTTATGCCGCTCGATGCACACGCAGAGGACGGTATAACGGTCACGACCACTGTACCCACGACCGAAATATCCATAGAAACCACGATACCGAACGTTGAAACCTCAGTTCCGCAGCAGACCCAGCCGCTCCAGGATACCGAAACACAGGTCCAGGAGCAGCAGAGCGATGAGCTTCCTTACGAAACGCCCAAAACGGACGATGAAGCGCAAAGCCTGCTCGATCTGCTTGACATAAATAATTCCAGCACAGTTGACCTCATTCTTCTGATAACGATATTGTCGCTCGCGCCGTCTATTCTTGTGATGCTTACCTGCTTTACAAGAATAATCATCTCATTCTCGCTCCTGCGAAATGCGATGGGCGTTCAGCAGACTCCTCCGAATCAGGTGATGATAGGTCTTGCGTTGTTTTTAACGATGTTTATTATGAAGCCCGTTTTGTCCGAGATGAACGAGGTAGCGTATGTGCCGTACAAAAACGGTGAATATACGATAACCGAGGCTGCGAAAGAAGCCTCAGTTCCGCTCAAAACGTGGATGCTCAAAAACACATCGAACGAATCGATGAACTTCTTCCTCGAACTTTCCGATACGGAAATAGAAGCCGAAACGGAAGAGGAGTTCATCGAAAAAGTCAGCTTCACCACAGTTGTGCCTGCATTTATCCTCAGCGAGATAAAGATTGGCTTTGAGATCGGTTTCCTTATATACATACCGTTCCTGATAGTCGATATCGTTGTTTCAACGCTGCTGATGTCAATGGGTATGATGATGCTTCCGCCGACAACGATCTCGATACCGTTCAAGATACTGCTTTTCGTGCTTGTGGACGGCTGGTCGCTGCTCACGGCATCGCTCGTGAACGGATTCAATCCGCTCGGAACATAGTCGGAGGCAGGGTATGACGCAGGATATAGTTTTACAGGTCTTCCGCGAGTGCCTGCTGCTTTGCATAAAGCTTGGCGGGCCGCTGCTCCTTGTGAGTATGGTGGTTGGTCTGGTGATCTCGATTCTCCAAGCGGCAACGCAGGTGCATGAGCAGACGCTCTCGTTCGTGCCGAAGCTGCTTGTTATAGCTGTTATGCTGCTGCTTATGGCACCTTTTATGATGAACGCGATGAATGATTTCTTCTATGAGATATTCGATATCATCGCAAAGGTCAGCAGCCAGACAGTCCTTTAAAAACGGGAGGGCGGAATGGATTTTTACAGCCTCCTGTTCGATAATTTTGAAACAAATCTCTTGGTTTTTTCAAGAGTTCTCGGCATTTTTGCCTTTAATCCGCTTCTTTCGCGAAGAAATATCCCGCAGATAGTAAAAGTCGTCTGCTGCATACTTATCACGATGATAGTTATAATGGTGCGGCAGCCCGAACCCGTCGAAACGGGAACGGTGATAGGCGTTTACCTTGCGATGCTGCTGAAAGAGGGCTTCGTCGGAGCGGTGCTCGGTTTTATTACCGATATGTTTTTCTACAGCGTCCAGATGAGCGGCGAAATAATGGATATGCAGTCGGGTCTTGGCATGGCTAAGGTCTTCGACCCCGGCACGAACCTTCAGATGTCAATAATGGGTTCGTTCGTCAGCTTTATGATGTATCTCTATTTCTTCGTGATAAACGCTCATTTGACATATATAGAACTTTTCGTGAAGTCGTACGATGTGATACCGCTTGGGTTTGAGGGCATTAACCCCGACCTTGGCATTACGATAGTCGAATATTTCAGCGTTGTGCTTACGCTCGTGCTGAAAATAGCGATGCCGCTGATAGTTTCGCAGACGATACTTCAGTTCTGCGTCGGCGTACTTATGAAATCAGTTCCGCAGATACAGATAATGGTCATAAATATTCAGTTAAAGGTAGGCTTTGGCTTCCTGATACTGTTCCTTGTGGCTGTTCCGCTGTCGGATCTTATCGAAAAGTTTATGAATACTTGGCTTGAGACCCTTGAGGGTGTTCTTCCCCTCATACATGCATAGTCCCGAGGGGGGAGAATAAATGGCTGAAAGCGCAGGCGAGAAAACCGAAAAGGCGACCGAACATAAACGGCGTGAAGAGCGTAAAAAGGGCAACGTTATGCAAAGCAAGGACGTTGTTACCGCCGCTTTCATACTTATTATATTCGCGCTGCTGAAAGTCCTTATGAAAACGATGATCGCCGTGTGCGAAAGCTCGTTTGACTACTGGTTCAGCCTCGCAGGCAGCGGAATGGACGGGATACGCATTGACGGAATGCCGTTTTATTCCAAGCTGGCAATAGAAATAGGCAAGGTCCTGCTGATATGCGCAGGTCCGACCCTTATAGTCGGCGTTCTCGTTACGGTCATCGCAACAGGCGCGCAGACAAAGTTCATTTTCTCAAAAGAATCGATAAAATTCAAGTTCGACAAGCTCAATCCGATAAGCGGAATAAAGAAAATGTTCTCCGTAAGTTCGCTTTTTGAGCTTGCAAAGTCGATCTTGAAGCTTGTTGTCCTCACCGTAATAGTTTACAGCGAGGTAAAAAAGAGGATACCCGAGTTTGCGAAGCTTTTCGATATGGAGATAGCAAGCTCGATGATGTATATGCTCGATACGATATTTTCTATCGTTATCAAAGTCGCAGCCGTCTTTGTCGGTGTTGCGGCGGTCGATGTCCTTTTCCAGTATTTCAAGTTTGAAAAGGATATGCGAATGACCAAGCAGGAGGTCAAGGAGGAGTACAAAAACCTCGAAGGCGACCCGCAGGTCAAGGGCAAGCGCCGCCAGATACAGCGCCAGATGGCAATGAGCCGAATGATGGACGCAGTTCCCGAGTCGGACGTTATCATAAGAAACCCGACGCATTTCGCCGTTGCGATAAAATATGACAAAGACAAAAACAATGCGCCTGTCGTGCTTGCAAAGGGCGCTGACAACCTTGCGATGAAGATCGTAGGCATTGCCGAAGAGCACGATATCGCTATGGTGGAAAATAAACCGCTCGCCCGTGGTCTTTACGATTCGGTCGATGTCGGAAAGGAGATCCCGCCCGAGTTTTACCGCGCGGTTGCCGAGGTACTCTCGTTCGTATATAAGCTTCAGGGCAAGATGCCCGAATAATACACAGACCCTATCTGCATAACAGCAGATATTCACATATTTCAGAAAGGCAGAGTGTTGCAGGACTGTGAAAAAGTATCTTGATAACATTGTAACGGTATTTGTGATACTTGCCGTTTTCCTTATCATTATTCCGCTGCCGACATGGCTGCTGGATATGCTTTTCGTTGTAAATATCGCATTGTCGCTGACGATACTGCTTATTACAATGTACATAAAAGAGCCGCTCGAATTCGCGATATTCCCGTCGCTGCTGCTCATCACGACCATTTTCCGACTTGGTCTTAACATTTCTTCGACAAGACTTATCCTTGCCAATCAGGGCAACGCGGGACATATCGTTTCGGCGTTCGGCTCGTTCGTTATGAAAGGCAACCCCGTTATCGGATTTATCGTATTTATCCTTATAACGGTCGTTCAGATGCTCGTTGTAACGAAAGGTGCGGAGCGAGTTGCCGAAGTAACGGCAAGATTTACCCTCGACGCTATGCCCGGTAAGCAAATGGCTATCGATGCCGACCTCAACTCGGGTACAATAAATGAGACCGAAGCGAAGAACCGCCGTGAAAAGATACAGCGTGAATCCGACTTCTTCGGCGCAATGGACGGTGCTTCAAAGTTCATCAAGGGTGATGCAACGTTCTCTATCGTTGCGGCAGTCGTAAACCTCCTCGGCGGCGCGGTAATGGGTCTTGTTTATGACGGAATGGCGTTCTCGGACGTTCTCACGACCTACAGTATGGCTACCGTTGGTGACGGCCTTTGCTCGCAGGTGCCTTCGCTCCTCATCTCAACGGCAATGGGTATGATCGTTACCCGTTCCGCTTCAAAGGAGAACCTTGCGGTCGATGTAAAGAACCAGTTCGCGGCACAGCCTATGGTTTTGATGATATCGGGCGCGATAATGCTCCTGCTTATGCTCATTCCGGGATTCCCGAAAATACAGCTCATCATTCTCGGCTCAGGACTGCTCGCACTTGGCTTCGTATTAAGACGAAACAACGCTCAGCTTGCTCTCGAACAGGGCGCGGAGCAGAACGAGATCGCCGAAAACAAGGAAGCCCTCTCCGAAATGGAGTATTATAAAGACATCGACAACGTTTATAAGCTTCTCGAAGTTGAGCCTATCGAAATGGAGTTCGGCTACAGCCTTATACCGCTTGCGGATGAAGCTTCGGGTGGAACGCTTATCGAACGTGTCGTCATATTCCGAAAGCAGTTCGCAATGGATATGGGTATGGTTTTCCCGTCCGTGCGAATGAGGGACAACCAGCACATCAATCCTAACCAGTATGTCATAAAGATAAAGGGCGAGATCGTCGCTCAGGCAGAGGTGCTTGTAGACCACTACCTCGCGCTCGACAGCGGCGGAGTTACGCACGAAGTTGACGGCATCGACACGATAGAGCCTGCTTTCAATATCCCTGCAAAGTGGATAAGCGAGCAGAACAAGCTCCGCGCCGAAGTCGCAGGCTATACGCTCATCGACCCGACCTCCGTTATCATCACGCATCTTTCCGAAGTTATCAAGGCTCACGCCTATGAGCTTCTTTCCCGTCAGGACGTCAAGACTATGCTCGACAAATTAAAGCAGACCAACCCTGCCGTTGTTGAGGATATCGTCCCGAGCATCGTTTCGGCGGCTTATCTGCAAAAGGTGCTTTGCCTGCTTCTTAAAGAGGGCGTTCCGATACGCGACCTCCAGACTATACTTGAAACTATCGCCGATAATCAGCACACGATGAAAGATGTTGATATCACGACAGAATATGTCCGTCAGGCTTTGAAGCGAACTATAACAAGGCGCTTCGCGGACGGCGGACAGATACGCGTTCTTACTCTCGATACCGAAACGGAGAACAAGATCATCGCCTCGGTAAAAAAATCCGATCAGGGCTCTTACCTTGCAATGGATCCGCAGACGATACAGCTTCTCATAGCTTCGCTCAATGAGCAGATCGACAAGGTAAAGGATATTATCCCGATGCCTATCGTCCTCACTTCGCCGATAGTAAGAATCTACTTCAAAAAGCTTGTTGACCAGTTTATACCGAACATAACAGTTCTTTCTTACAGCGAGATCGACAATTCTGTACAGATACAGGCAGTCGGCAACGTTGCAATTGCCGATACAGCCGGCGTGTGAAAGGAGTTGAGCATTGATGTCCGATAGATACGAAGCGGAAAAGCTTTCCTCGGAAGAAAAATCCGAACTTCTCCGCAGGTATAAAAAAACGGGCGACAAGGCTCTCCGAAATCAGACCGTTCTTGCATATATGAACATAGTTCGCTATGCGGCTGTTTCCACAAGGAATATGTATGCGAAATTCGCCGACAGCGAGGATATCATAAACGAAGCCACTATCGCACTTATGTCTGCGATAGACAGCTTCAGCTTCGACAAAAACGTTAAGTTTGAGACTTACGCCTCTATCCGCGTGAGGGGCGCAGTCATCGACTATATCAGACGGCAGGATATCGTTCCGCGAAACGTGCGGAAATTCGCAAAGGAGTACGATACAGCCTATTCCGAGCTTTACTCCGAGCTAAACCGCGAGCCTACCGATGAAGAAATGGCTGAGCGCCTTGGACTTCCGCTGGCAAAGTTTGAAAGCTATTCGGCAAAGGCGGCATCGGCGCAGACGCTCTCATTCGAGGAGCTTGTCACTAATACAGGCTTCGATATGTCGGACGAGGTTTCCGACGACGGCGTGTGGTCGCCCGAAGCTTCCGTTCACCACGAAGAAAAGCTTTGCTATCTTGCAAAAGCAATTTCCGAGCTTTCCGACAAGGAAAGGCTCGTTATAACGCTTTATTACTACGAAAAACTTAAATTTTCCGAGATCGGAGCCGTTCTTGACGTTTCCGAATCGAGGGTCTGCCAGATACATTCAAAGGCAGTTATGAAAATGAAACATTCATTGGCAGAATATATGGATAAAGAATAAGAAAGGACGGATATCTATGCTAAGAGGCTACTATACCGCCGCAAACGGCATTATCAACGAGGAACGTATCCTCAATGTTGTCACGAACAATATGGCTAACCTCAAAACGGCAGGCTACAGAAATGAAACAGCTATCCCGACCACTTTCGCCGAGCAGATGGTGCTCATAAACGGAAAATCAAGCCCCACGGGCACTATCCGATACAGAACTTTGCAGGAGACCTACACAAACCTCGAGCAGGCTTCGTTCGAGGACACGGGTTCAAGGCTCGACTGCGCACTTGTCGGCAATATTTACTATAATATCGAGAACCGCAAGACGGGGGAAACACTCCTCACAAGAAACGGTCAGTTCTCGCTCGATGCCGAGGGTTACCTCTGCGTAGGTCCGTCGGGACGTATCCTTGACGAGAACCGAAATCCCATTCAGCTCGGCACGGCGGATATCGATATCTCCCCGACGGGACTTATCACCACCGATGACGGACGTACATTCCAGCTTGGACTTACATATCTTCCGCCCGATACCGCTATCGAGCGTATCGACGACAATATGTTCCGTCCTTATGACAACTTCGATGTAAACAATATCCCCGCAGGCGAGGATTACCGTGTTCGTCAGGGCAGCTATGAGCGCTCCAACGTGGATGTTGCCGAGGAGCTTATCAAGGCTATGGACTCGCAGAACGTTTTCACCGCTTGTTCTCAGGCTTTGAAGATAATAAACAGCGTGAACCAGATCGCAGCCAACGATCTTTCCAAGATCTGATCTAAGGTAAAACATTTTTACTGTAAAAAAGCGTTTTCCACCGAAAGGAAGTTTCTATTATGAGTAAAATCGGTTATCATACAGCCGCTTCGGGCGTTATAAGCTATCAGCTCGGAATGGATATCACAGCGAACAACCTCGCAAACGTAAACACCTACGGCTTCAAGGCTTCACGCCCCTCTTTCGCCGACCTTTTATATACAAAAAGAAACACGACCAACGAGGAAGTACAGTTCGGTCACGGCGTAAGAGTGGACAAGACCGACCTTATGTTTGAACAGTCGCAGGTAAGAGATACGGGCAGAGAGCTTGACTTCGCCGCACTCAACGAGGGTTTCTTCGCCGTTGAAGAGGGCATTACGGGCGAGGTAAAATACACCAAGGACGGCGCTTTCTACCTTTCCAACAACAATGACGGCACATATTCGCTCGTCGATTCAAAGGGCGGCTTTGTCCTTGACTATGACGGCAACCGCATCACAGTTCCGTTCATCGACGGCACTACGGATATCGACACAGTTACATTGACAAATATGATCGGCACATATACCTTTGAGAATCCTTACGGTCTTGACCAGATAGGAAACAACTATTTTGAGGCGAACCAGTCGAGCGGCGCTGCCGTTGCGAACACGGACGTTGTAAAGAAGAACGGCTATCTCGAAGCTTCTTCAACGAATATCGCGAATGAAATGTCAAAGGTCATCGAGTATCAGAGAGCGTTCCAGCTCAATACAACTATGGTAAAGACGCACAATCAGCTTGAGGATATCATAAACAACCTCAGAAATTAATTGTTCCCACGAAAGGATTTGTAAATAATGGCGATCACAAACATAGAAGAGCTTCAGGGTATGCACCTTGACGTTCTCAAGGAAATAGGAAATATAGGCTCGGGCAATGCCGCAAGCGCACTTTCAACAATGCTCAACTGCCCGATAGATATAAGCGTCCCCGATGTAAAGCTGCTCAACTTTGATGATGCTGTGAACTTCCTCGGCGGCCCTGAAAATGTAGCTATCGGTATGCTCGTAAACATCACGGGCGATATCACGGGAATGATGCTCTATATTATCCAGCACTCCTGCGCAAGCAGTATGACGCAGGCAGTTTTCGGCACTCCGATAGAGGATATCACCAATATGAACGAAATGGAGGTTTCCTTTATCAGCGAGATAGGAAACATTATGTCCGCTTCGTACATAAACGCGATAGCTTCGCTCACGAATATGATGATAGATATTTCCGTCCCGAATATGACCGTCGATATGGCAGGCGCGATACTCAGCGTCCCTGCGGTAAGCTTTGCACAGGTCGGCGATAAAGTCCTTCTTATCGACGACAGCTTTATCATCGAGGGCAACGAAGTCAAGAGCAATATGATACTTGTGCCCGAGATGAATTCGCTCGAATATCTGTTCAATAAACTGGGAGTAGGTATCTGATATGGGAACAACAATAACAGTTGGCATCGCCGATCTCAAAGTCGGCAAAGGGGACGATGTTCTCGTTACTTATGCGCTCGGCTCGTGCGTCGGAATATGCCTTTATGACGCGGAGAAGAAGATCGCAGGTCTTGCCCATATTATGCTCCCACTCAGTAAGGACGCAGCCGCAGCGAGCAAGGCGACACCCGAAAACCGCCGCCGCTACGCCGATACGGGCATAACCGAACTCATTCAGGAAATGTCGTTCGCAGGCGCTTCCACGAAAAATCTCACCGCCAAGATCGCAGGCGGCGCGCAGATGTTCTCGTCCAGCTCAGCTGTTTTCAATATCGGCGAGCGAAATGTTGAAGCCGTAAAGAAAATGCTTGCCGCTTACCGCATAAGGATAATCGCGGAGGAAACTGGTCTTAACTACGGCAGAACGGTATTTTTTCACGCCGATACGGGAATAATGGAAGTCAGAGCCGCAACAAGAGAAACAAAAATGGTATAAGAGAGGGGTCTGTAAAATGAGCAAAGCTTATGAAAGACTTCAGAAATGTTATGAATGTTTTAAAGCGAAGATAAACTTCGTCCCCGATATAGCGCTGATACTCGGCTCGGGTCTTGGCGACTATGCCGATACGATAAAGCAGGAAGCCGTTCTCGAATATAAGGATATCGAGGGTTTCCCAGTTTCAACCGTCGCAGGACATAAGGGAAGATTCGTCTTTGGCTATGTCGGCGATGTAAAAGTTGTCGTAATGCAGGGCAGAGTCCATTATTACGAGGGATATTCAATGGAAGATGTAGTTCTTCCCGTTCGCCTTATGAAGCTTATGGGCGCAAAGGTGCTGTTCCTCACGAACGCTTCGGGCGGCGTGAACTTCAACTACAGCGCAGGCGACTTTATGCTCATTTCTGACCAGATATGTATGGCACCGTCACCGCTCATCGGCGAAAACCTCGACGAACTCGGTCCGAGATTCCCCGATATGAGCAATATTTACGACCGCGAACTACGCAAAACGGTAAGAGATACAGCCGCTTCGCTCGGAATAAAGCTTCAGGAGGGCGTATATATCCAGCTCACAGGTCCTAACTACGAATCACCTGCGGAAATAAGAATGGTGAGAACGCTCGGCGCAGACGCAGTCGGAATGTCGACCGCCTGCGAAGCTATCGCAGCAAACCACTGCGGATTGAAAACTGTTGGTATCTCCTGCGTTTCCAACCTTGCCTGCGGAATGACCGATAAACCGCTCTCCCACGCAGAGGTTCAGGAAACCGCCGATAAAGCAGCACCGCTTTTCCGTCAGCTTGTTACGGAATCAATAAAAAATATCGCAGCATCACTTTCTTGATAGGAGATGTATTAAAATGTACGATGAGATCACAAATTTATTAAAATCGACAAGGGATACAGCCCTTTCGCTTTCAATAGTCCTTGCTGTCTACGGCATCGTTGAAAGACTTTTTATGCCGAAGCAGACAAAGATAATCGTTGATGACGGCGTTCCTGCGGAGCTTACCGTCCTCGGAAAGAAAGGCAACCCGAAGGCTGTCTATGTCAGCAGCAAAAAGAACCATATCAATTTCAGAGGTGCGGCAGTCCTTTCAACTATCGCATTGCTGCTCACAAAGTTTATAAATAAGTATGAGGAAGACCATAAGGTTACCGTTAAGGAAGACTAAATAAAAAAAATACCGTCTGTTTACGAAAGCAAACAGACGGTATTTTTATATTATATTTTACAGCAGATTATATGTCCTCTGCATATTTATCTCCGAATATTCAACACCTTTGGAGAAAAGCTTTGCGCCGTTTATCTTGTCGCGGAGCGTAAGAGCGCTGCTCTCATAAAGAAAAGCGCCCCAGAACATCTTCACAGCCGAAACCGCAAAATACGCAAAGTAAGCCTTTGAAACAATGTCACCGTCCGAAAGTGCCTCGGGAAAATGTCGGAAAATGAAGTATTCCGTAAGCCGCCGCATTTCATTTTCTGCTGAAAAGTCGGTCTTATACTCGCCGCTGTCAAGCCTTTTCAGCATTTCGTCCCATTCGGGCGAGATGCTTTCCATTGCTTTAAGCACGGCGATAACTTCTTCGTCGGAAATTTCTTCTACTGCAAAAGAATATCCTGAGAAATGCACGTACAACTCGGAAATCCCCGAAAAATCGCTCTCCGCAAGCATATCCTGCGCATCTATCGCAAGTGCACAGCATTTTCTCAGTGCAATCAAAGGTTTGTCACGCTCGCAAAGCTTAAAAAGCATTCCGCGTATCTGCAAAACGGCTCTTTCAGGCGCATCATCGGGGAGAACTGCTTCGGGGACGATATGTATAGGCTTTTTCTCGGACAAAATCATCTCAGCGGCGGCTTCACAGCAAAGTCCGATGCCAATTTCCGTTCTGTCCGAAAGAAAACTTCGGAAGCGCGGGTGGTCGGTGCATATTCCGCAGAGCGAATCTTCGCCGAGGGCAATATAAAGGTCGCAGAGGTTCGAGCTGTTCAGAAAAGGGCAGCGCTCATCTTCCGCAAGGATAAAATGTGCGCCGTCCCCGTCAGTTGTGATGTTTTCGCTGAGCCTTTTGCCGATATCTCCGCCGACAGAGCGGTATCTTTCGAGCGAATCTTCATCAATGCATATTTCCCAGCCGCGGCAGCAGGTATCGCTGCATTTATCAGCAATGCATTTGAAGCGGGGGTAATAATCGGGGTAAAAAAGCCCGTTTTCATCGTTCTGCATAGTTTAAAGTCCCTTGCAGGTCTTGCTGTAAAGCACGAACGAGAGGATAACGCAGATTATCTGCGCGGCGTTGACGGAAAGCGTGAATCCGAACGCAAGCTTGAAGACGATGAGGTCGAGCACCAACGGGCTGTTCGTGTCCAGCCCGACCGAAAGCGTATAGGAGAGCCACGAAAGGTAGGGGACACCCTCGCATATATTTCCGAGTATCGTTCCGAGCAGAATTCCTGCGAGAAGAAAAAAGAGGAATGCGATAGTTCGTTTTAAACCGCTGCTCATACATTTTCTCCTTTAACGGTAATTTTTCTGAAAGCAAATCCGCAGAGCATCCAAAATATAGGTGTGCAGAGGATAGAGCTGAAGCTGAAAAAGCTTTGGATAATGTAAGCTGCAATAGCGATAAACAGCGCAGTGTCCTGCCATTCGCCGCCCTTTATCGAAGCCTTGAACTTGCCGAATGAGCTTTTGAGTGAAGCTGCAAGGAAAACAACAAATGCTGCAGCGGCAGGTATTCCGCGTGTTGCTGCGGTGTAAACTATTTCGTTGTAGCTTCGGTCGATAGAGCAGAGTGCAAGCGTTTCGTCAGCTATCTGATATTTTGCAATAAGGTCAGGACCTATGCCGAGGATAGGGTGTTCCTTTATAAAGTGCAGGCTCTTTTCAAGTCCGATCTCATAGAGTGACTGCTCGTTAACATAGGAATAGGAAACAACGATGAAAAGTCGGAAATATGCATCATAGTATGCAATAGCCTTGTCGCGGATATAAACGCCTTGGAATATCCATATCAGCGCGAAGATAACAGCCATTCCGACAGCCGCGGCAGCGTATCTGTAAACGGAAGTCCTGAGCAGTCCATTCTCAAATTTTGCAGGCTTTGAAGCAAAAACTATCACCGATATGATGATAAACACTGCGGACATTCCTATGATCGGAACGATAGACGAAGTGAAGAAACCGACGAGCCAGAGAAGCATTGAAGCAGCGCCGTAGATCCTTGCACGGAGAATATTTTTTTCGTAAACTGCGCCCGTGAGTGCAATTGCAAAAACTATCGTGAGGAAAGTTCCGAAAACGATAGGGTTCTCCGAAAGCCCCTGCGAAAGCATCACATCTTTGAGCGCAAGTGTTGGAAGATCGGCAAAGTTAGGCATAAAGCGAAGCTTTGGGATATGCTGAAAAACTGCGAAAAGCGACTGAACAACGCCTGCCGCGATGATAATGTCAGTGATAACGCGAACCGTTTTTGCGCGTGTTACGCAGGCAGCAAGGCAGAAGATGCCGAAGTAGCCGAGCAGCGAGAGCAGACCCTCATATCGTCCTATCTCACCTGCGAGGGCAGTGTTGACGATCTCGCTCTGGTCACCTGCACGGACGACAACGCCGTAATACGAAGCGAACGCCCAAACCGCCATAAAAACGACGAGCCAAAGTATCTTGTCTTGCTTGAACGAAAGGCTGCCCTTTATCATTGCGATAAGGAAGAAAAGTACGCAGGAAAAGCCCGTGAAGTACAGTCCTGCGCTCATAAATGCAGGTGAAGCACTCACGCCGTAAACGAGGAATCCCGTTATCTGCGGCACGATCACGCAGGCTGCGAGAAGAGCCGCTATCCAGTTCTGGAGCGTTTCCTGCTTCATATTTAGGATAAAGTTCGATTTGCTGGTTGTACCGAATATGGTCTTCGGCTGTTTTTTCGTCTGATTTGGTGTGTCCATAAATAAAACTCCATTTAGAAAAATATCCCTGCGATTTGCGCCGCAGGGATAATTATTGCTTTCGTGTTTACAGACTGTAATTTACATAATGTATATTACTTAGCGTATTCAACTACGCGGCTTTCACGAATGATATTAACTTTGATCTGTCCCGGATAATCCATTTCGTCCTCGATGCGCTTGGCGATATCTCTTGCGACAATGACCATTTTTTCATCGTTGATCTTATCTGGATAAACCATAATGCGGACTTCACGGCCTGCCTGAATAGCGAAGGATTTTTCAACGCCCTCATAAGAGCAGCAGATCTCTTCGAGCTTTTCAAGACGCTTGATGTAGTTCTCGTAGTTCTCGCTTCTTGCGCCCGGTCTTGCCGCTGAAATAGCATCGGCAGCCTGAACGAGAGCAGCGACAACGGAGTGTATCTCAACATCGCCGTGGTGAGCCTCGACTGCGTGAATGACCTCGGGACTTTCCTTGTACTTGCGGCAGACATCAACGCCGATCTGAACGTGTGAACCTTCAATCTCGTAACTGAGAGCCTTACCGATATCGTGGAGAAGTCCAGCTCTTCGTGCGAGGTTTGCATCAACGCCAAGCTCGGAAGCCATGATTCCTGCGAGGTGTGCGACCTCGATAGAGTGGTTGAGGACGTTCTGACGGTAGGAAGTTCTGTAATGAAGTCTACCGAGGAGGCGTACAAGCTCGTGGTTAAGACCGTGTACGTTGGTTTCGAGAACGGCTCTGTCGCCCTCCTGCTTCATGATGTGCTCGACTTCACGGCGAGCCTTGTCAACCATTTCTTCAATACGGGACGGGTGGATCCTTCCGTCTGCGATAAGCTTTTCGAGTGCGATTCGTGCAACCTCACGGCGAGCCTGATCGAAGCAGGAAAGTGTGATAGCTTCGGGCGTATCGTCGATGATAAGGTCAACGCCTGTGAGCGTTTCGAGTGCCTTTATGTTTCTGCCCTCACGTCCGATGATCCTGCCCTTCATTTCGTCATTCGGCAGAGGAACAACGGAAACTGCGGATTCGGATACCTGATCTGCAGAGCATTTTGAAATTGCGAGAGCGATAAGATTTCTTGCCTTTTCCTCACATTCGTCCTTGAGCTGCTGCTCATAAGACTGTATCTTGAGAGCCTTTTCATGTACAAGCTCATTTTCGAGCATTGAAAGCAGGTGTTCCTTAGCCTGATCCATAGTGAACTGTGAGATCTTTTCGAGGGTTTCCATTTGCTGCTTTTTGATATTGTCGGCTTCTTCAAGCTTTTCGTCAGCCTGCTTGATCTTTTTCTGGAGTATTTCGTCCTTTTTATCAAGGCTGTCGTTCTTTTTGTCGAGATTGTCTTCTTTTTGCTGGATCCTGCGTTCCTGACGGGAAATTTCTCCGCGGCGCTCTTTGAGTTCCTTATCAAGCTCGGAACGGCTCTTTTGGATCTCTTCCTTTGCATCGAGAAGTGCGATCTTTTTTTGATTTTCTGCTTCTGTCTTTGCTGCTTCGACAAGTCTTTCGGCTTCCTTTTCCGCCGAACCTATCGCTGCTTCAGCCTGCTTTTTGCGGTGGTTTATACCTGCGGCGAAGAATATCGCTCCACCGACAGCGAAGCCTGCAATAAGCGCAATGACAGCCGCAATGATAGCTGCTGTGTTCAAGTCCTTGACCTCCCCAAAATTATATTATCGCTCGGAGGGCTTGAACGAGAGGATTTCACATTCCGCAGTCAAAAGTTCTCTGCGAAAACGGTAAAAAACGAAAATATCCCTGCCTTTCTCTATACTTTAAACGTTTAAGCCGATCCTCTTGTAAAAAGATATCAGCCGAATAAAACGTTGAAGCGGCAGAATGATATGTCATCGTTACCCCGAATATTATCCTCAATTGACAATTTTCACTACATAACGTATAATTTTATCCGAAAAATACAATCTGTAAAGAATAACTGAACCCATAAAAAGGGTTTGATAGTGATAATGAATATATGAAACCTCTGTTCAAAACGACAGAGCGAGTGAAAAATGAACTGCAATTTATCAAGCCGACACCGTTCGCCGTCAAAAGACCGTCCCGCATGAAACGAGCAGAACAGCGTATGAACCGCATACGGCAGCCGCCTTAGTGACAAACCTGCGAGCCTTTTTATCGGCAGGCAGAATTACCTCATATTGCATTTACTTTATTATTGTAATATAAATCATTAATAATGTCAAGGTTATTTTAACATTTTCACACTTTTTAATAAGAAAAAAGCCTCTTAACTGTGAAAAAAGACGGTTGACAAATTTCGCGAAGTATGATAACATAAACACATAATAACATAAAAACGTTGATAAAGGAAGGCAACCCTCCGTTGAGGACTTTCAGAGAGCGGCAGTCATCGGCTGAAAACTGCGGCAGGTTCGGGAGCTTTGCATACCGCCTTTTGAGTGCGCTTAATCTGCGCCGTCAGCCTGCGTTAAAGGCGTTAATGAGGTGTGTTTTTCAGGGAAAAACGCATAAATTAAGGTGGGAACACGGTTTTTATCGTCCTTAGTGCTTGTAAAAGAGCATTAAGGACGTTTTTGTTTTCTTAAAAAGGATAAAAACGAATTTTATGTTAAAACTACTATAATATATGTGGAGGTAAACGAAAATGGTAAAGCTCACACTTAAAGACGGAAGCGTTAAGGAATGTGAAAAGGGCACAGCCGCAGCAGAAGTCATCAAGGGCATCGGAATGGGTCTTTATAAGGCTGCATGCGCTGTAAAGCTCGGCGGAAAGGTATGCGATATCCGCACACCCATCGAAGAGGACTGCGAATTTGAAGTCCTCACATTCGACACCGAGGACGGCAAGAGGACTTTCAACCACACAGCATCGCATATTCTTGCTCAGGCTGTAAAGCGTCTTTACCCCGAGGTAAAGCTTGCTATCGGCCCTGCAATTCAGGACGGATTCTACTATGATTTTGACGCACCTAAGGCGTTCACACCCGATGACCTTGCAAAGATCGAAGCTGAGATGAAGAAGATCGCCAAGGAGGGCATCGAGCTTGAAAAGTTCGAGCTTTCTCCCGAAGAAGCTATCAAGAAGCTTGAAGAAATGGGCGAACCTTACAAGGTCGAACTCTGTCAGGAACACGCAGGCAAGGGCGAACCTATCTCATTCTATAAGCAGGGCGACTTCATCGACCTCTGCGCAGGTCCTCACCTCGCTTCAACTGCTCCCGTAAAGGCTGTAAAGCTTCTTTCCTGCACAGGCGCTTACTGGAGAGGCGACTCAAAGGGCAAGCAGCTCTGCCGTGTTTACGGTACAGCATTCCCTAAGGCAAGCGAACTCGAAGCATATCTCGCAGCAAGAGAAGAAGCTCAGAAGCGCGACCACAACAAGCTCGGCCGTGAACTTGAATATTTCACAACAGTTGACTGCATCGGTCAGGGACTTCCCGTTCTTCTTCCAAAGGGCGCAAAGGTAATTCAGATACTTCAGCGCTGGGTAGAAGATGTTGAAGCTTCAAAGGGCTGTATGCTCACAAAAACTCCGCTTATGGCAAAGCGTGACCTCTATAAAATTTCGGGACACTGGGATCACTACCTCGACGGTATGTTTATCCTCGGAGACCCATACGATGAGGAAAAGGAGTGTTTTGCGCTCCGTCCGATGACCTGCCCGTTCCAGTATCAGGTATACCTCAACCGTGCAAGATCGTACCGTGACCTCCCGATGCGTCTTACCGAAACTTCCACACTTTTCAGAAATGAGGACAGCGGCGAAATGCACGGACTTATCCGTGTCCGTCAGTTCACAATTTCCGAGGGACATTATATCCTCCGCCCCGAACAGCTTGAAGACGAGTTCAGAGGCTGCCTTGAGCTTGCAAAGTATATGCTCGATACGGTAGGACTTCTCGAAGACTGCACATTCAGATTCTCCCAGTGGGATCCCGCAAACCCGAAGAATAAGTACGAGGGTACAGCAGAGCAGTGGGAACACGCTCAGTCCGCAATGAAGACTATCCTCGATGACCTCGGCGTTGAATATTCTATCGGTATCGACGAAGCCGCATTCTACGGCCCGAAGCTCGATATCCAGTATAAGAACGTATTCGGCAAGGAAGATACACTCGTAACGATACAGATCGATATGCTCCTCGCAGAAAAGTTCGGTATGGAATATACCGACGTTGACGGCAAGAAGCGCAGACCTTATATTATCCACAGAACATCACTCGGCTGCTATGAGCGTACACTCGCATACCTCATCGAAAAGTATGCAGGCGTGTTCCCGCTCTGGCTCGCTCCCGAGCAGGTAAGAATTCTCCCTATCGGCGAAGCTCATCAGGCTTATGCTCAGGAGATCGCAGATAAGATCACTGCACACGGAATGAGAGTAACAGTCGATAAGCGTGACGAAAATATCGGTACAAAGATCAAAGCATCACGTCTTGAAAGAATCCCATATACCTTTATCATCGGCGATAAGGAAACAGAAAACAAGTCCGTTACTATCCGCTCGAGAAAAGAGGGCGAGCTTCCCGACGTTAAACTCGACGAAGCACTCGCTAAGATCTTCGAGGAGAATGATACCAAGGCGAAGTAACTCGCCTCAGCGAAGTAACTCGCTTCGCTAAGTAAAAAAAGTTTAGCTGTGCAAAAAAATAAAGTTTACGTCCACGCTTTTCAAAGGGTGGCAGGGGTCAAGGGGACGGAGTCCCATTGTCGCTCTCCGCAGAGAGCGAAACTCCCTAAACTGACAGCTAAGGTGTTGCCGCAATAGAACAATATCTAACAGCTAAAAAAAGGCGCAATTCACACAAAAATGAAGAACGAAATATGAGAGATCAAGTTTCGTAGAACCATAAATGTGAATTGCGCCCATTCTGTTTTCCTAAAACAAACTGTCCTCGGCGAATAAATGCGCAGAGCGAAGCGATAAGCATTTTAAGCCGACAACGTTTGAGCGGCGGTGCTGTTTTTAATAGCTATAGAAAATGACTGTGAACCATACAGTTTGTGCTATGATAGGATTCCAAAACCGCAAGCAGCATAATAATGACGTATCTATGTTAAAAAGGTGAACCAAAATGAGCAAATTCACAGAATATATCGGCAGGCAGTTCGGCGACCCTCACGGCTTTGTCGGAAAAGTCTGCTGTATCATTATGAATATCATAAATAAGCCTATGTATCTGAAAGTCGTCGACGAAGTAACGGTCAAAAGCGGCGAAAAAATCCTTGATATCGGCTATGGCAACGGCTGCCTTTTGCAAAAGCTATACAAAAAGACGAAAGCCGAGCTGTACGGCATCGACATCTCCGAGGATATGAAAGCGCAGGCGGAAAAATGCTGCAAAAATGCCAAAGCGAGCGGAAAACTCTTCCTGCGCGTAGGCGATTGCTGCGATTTGCCCTACGATGACGAAATGTTTTCCGCCGTCACCTCGATAAACACAGTCTATTTCTGGAGCGATACCACAAAAGGTCTGTCCGAAATAAGGCGAACGCTCAGAACGGGAGGTTCGTTCTATAATATAGTATATACGAAAGAATTCCTCGACTCGCTTTCCTATACGAAAAAAGGGTTCAAAAAGTTTTCGCCCGAGGAATTGACCGAACTTGGCATACAAGCAGGTTTTGAAAATATCGAGGTCAAGGATATCGTCAAGGGGAAAAGCTTTGCCGTGATATATACAAAGTGAGGGGACAGATATGATCGAATACAAAAAGCTTACGGAAAAAGAGCTTGACCGTTTTATCGAAATGCGCATTGCACAGCTTCGTGAGGAGGGCGCAAAGGAGGAAATCGACCTGCACCCTGCGCTGAGAGATTATTACGAGCGCCACTTGAAGGACGGGACTTTCGTTTCGTGGCTCGCCTTTGACGGGGGCGAAATTATCGGCACAAGCGGAATGTCGTTCGTGGAAAAACCGCCGTATTTCGGCTGTCCGAGCGGCCGCATCGGCTTGCTTTCGAGTATGTTCACCGACAGCCGTTACAGAAGAAAGGGCATCGCGACCGAACTTTTGAACCGTGTTGTCGGCGAGGCTCGAAGCTACGGCTGCGGAACAGTGCAGATAACCGCTTCCGATATGGGCGTGAAGCTTTATTCTGCGTATGGCTTTGTACATAATGGGGATTTTATGCAGTTTAAAATTTAACAAATTTTATTGTTTAAAAATTTACAGAGAAAAACAGTTGACAATCGGGTAAGCATTGTGTTATAATAAATCTCTATTTTGTAAAAATTATAATTATGTGTCGGCATAGGGCAGGAGAGTTTTGTCAGAGAGCGTGTTTTGTCCAATGCCATGTTATGGAAAGGAAAAAATTATGCTTTTTAGTGAACTCGGACTGCCGCAGGAGATCGTCCGTGCGGTCGAAGAAATGGGATATGAGGAGGCTACGGAAATTCAAGCGAAGGCCATTCCGCTTCTTCTCGAAGGAAAGGACGTTGTGGGACGTTCGCAGACAGGTACGGGCAAGACCGCCGCTTTCGGACTTCCTGCAGTTGCAATGATAGACCCCGAGGGTTACCGCCGTGTGCAGACGCTCATACTCTGCCCGACAAGAGAGCTTGCAATGCAGGCTTCGCAGGAAATCGAAAAATTCTCGAAATATCTTCCGTATGTAAAGTCCTGCGCTATCTACGGCGGCGCAGACATCGAGCGCCAGATAGTTCAGCTCAAAAAGGGCGCGAACATCGTTGTCGGAACTCCCGGACGTGTAATGGATCATATCCGCCGTCATACGCTCCACCTTGAAGAGCTCCGCTCGGTAATTCTTGACGAAGCTGACGAAATGCTCAATATGGGCTTCCGCGAGGATATCGAGGAAATTTTGCAGTATATCCCCGAAGAGCGCCAGACCGTGCTTTTCTCGGCAACAATGCCGCCGCAGATAATGGCTATCACGGGCGAATATCAGCGTGACCCGATCGTTGTCGGCGTTGAGCAGAAGAGCCGCACAGTTGAGAGCGTTGCGCAGTTCTATTACGAAGTTCCTATGGGAAGAAAGACAGATGCGCTCCAGATGCTCCTTATTGCATTTGAGCCAAAGCTTTCGATGATATTCTGCAATACAAAAGCAATGGTCGATGAGCTTACCGAGAACCTTGTCGCAAAGGGCTTCAAGGCGGCAGGACTTCACGGCGATATGAAACAGCAGAGCAGAACTCAGGTGCTCAACGCTTTCAAGAGCGGCAGAATAAATATCCTCATCGCGACCGATGTTGCCGCAAGAGGTATCGATGTTGACGATGTTGACGCGGTTTTCAACTACGATATTCCGCAGGACAACGAATATTATATCCACCGTATCGGCAGAACGGGCAGAGCAGGTCGTTCAGGTTCGGCTTATACGATAGTAAGCGGCAGAAAGCAGGTCTATGAGCTTAAAGATATCGCGCGCTTCACAAAGGCCGATATTATCCGCTGCGACCTCCCGACAAGAGATGACGTTATCGAAAAGAAAACACAGCGCGTCCTCGATAAAGTCTGCGACTATATCACTACGGAAAAGTATCCGAACGGCGCAGAGCTTCTCGAACGCCTTACCGAGCGCGGATATTCGGCAGAGCAGATTGCCGCAACCCTCCTCGGAATGAGAATTTCCAAGGAAACACGCACCGTCCCTGAGTTCATCAAACCCGTTTTCCGTCCGCGCGACGAAAAGGGCAGATCAAAGGGCAATTCCTGCAAGGTCGAAATTTCTCTCGGCAGACAGAATCGCATCGCACCGAACTTTATCCTCGGAGCACTCGTTGACGCAACGGGAATGGCAGGCAAGAACTTCGGCAAGATCGATATCTACGACTGCTATACAACAGTAGAAGTCCCCGAAGCCGACCTCGACCATATCATCGATTCCATGACGGGAACGAAGATAAACGGTCAGAAGATAAAGATCAAGCGCTATGAGGGCAAGCAGAGCGAGGGCAGACCAAACGGCAGCTCCGACCGCAGACGTTCGGGCGGCGAAAAGGACTACCGCAACCTCCGCAGAAAAAACACAGGCAGAGCAAGAAAATTTGACGGCTCACAGAATAAGAAAAGAAAACAGCGGGATTAATGCGTAATGCTTAATGCGTAATGCGTAATTTTGGCATAGCTCAACTTTGTTTTGGCGTTGCGAAGCCAATTAGCTGGTCGAGCTGAGCACAGCTCGTCAGGTGTCCAGAGGGCGGAAGCCCTTGGTCGCTCTCCGCAGAGAGCGAAATCCCCTAAACTATGGCTAACAGTACTGTTACAACAGCGTAATCAATAACAAATCAAAAAGGCGCAATTCACACAAAAAGGTAAAACGGAATGTGAGAAATCCGTTTCGTAAACCTAAAAAATGTGAATTGCGCCATTCTGTTTTCCTAAAACAAACTGTCCTCGACGAACGTTTTAAGCCGACATCGTTTGAGCGGCGGTGGGATATGAATGTGAACTCACATAAAGATGTAGTACATTGTAAACTCTAAAACTATACAAAATATGTTTCACTAACAATTAATAATCCAATAGTTTCGTGGGGTTCTGAGCAAAGGGAAAACCAATAAGAGGGAGAGGGGCACTCTTTAACCTATGGACGCGAGCCGTCCCCCTCTCCCCCTTAATGGTCTTCCCTGAAGTGTGCTACACTTTGCGATCACTTTCCTTCATTCCTCTCTCCTCTGGCTAAGACTATAAAGACTATAGAGAGGATTTTCCGCTTTGGTATGTTTATTTCTATAGGGTTGTGCTGAATAAAGTTATTGAAAAAACGAACCATAAAGTTTTAGTGTTTACAGAGTAGTAGGGGCGGATCCCATATCCGCCGTTTTCATATAACATCTGAAACATTGATTGCAGAATCTTGACTATTCGGTACGAATATGCTATAATAATTAAAAAGGAAGTGATATTACGGAAACACGGAATGTAAGGATAATTCACTCGTCTGCAGGCGGAACGGCAGGGAAAAACGCGCTTTCCTGCAAAATATCTCTTCCCACAGCGTGGATAAAAGAGCTTGGCTTGGACAAAAACGAGCGCGATGCGGAGCTTTGCTTTGACGGTCAGACCATAAGCATACGGAAAAAACAAACTGCCGCCGATTTTGTGAAATCAAAAAAGCAGCTCGGTCACGATTTGGATAAATATTCTCTTTATGATAATAAAAAGCTTTGCACCGTTATCTATGCCGATATGACGGATAAATCGGTCTTCGCCGAAAATTTCACTGAAAACATCGTGAAAACAGCTTTCGGCAAAAATAAATTCCCCACTTGGGAAAATTTCTGCAAATTTATTGAGGAACGGTGCGTCCCGATGGGAAGGAGCGGACTTCGCGAATACCTTGAAGCTATCGGCGTTGACGGATATCAGCCATTTGAGATCATCGCCAAAACAAACGGCAGAATGGCGGAGGATAATCAATGGATAAAAATCGAAAAGCTGTAACGGAGCTGTATTTTGCGACCGATGAAAAAATTGCCGAAACTTCATCAAAAGGCAATCAGGAAAAATGGTATGACGAAGCTTCGGACCGATGGTTCAAGCTTGACCAATTCGGCTACGAAGCATTGAGCGAGTGTGCTGTTTCCGCAATGCTTGAATTCAGCAATATCGAAACCGACACCCCGTTTGATTTTGTGCGCTACAAAATGGAGAGAGTTTTTGCTCATGACCGCAGACGTACAGGCTGTTCAAGCAGGAATTTTCTTGCGAAAGGTCAGTCGATAATAACATTGAGCCACCTGCTGAACAGAGTGCTTGACGAACCGCTCAAAGAAAAATTGATCCGTCTTTCGAGCGACAAAAAGAGAATACAATTCCTTGTCGAAAAGACAGCCGAATTTACGGGACTTGAGCATTTTCCAGAATACCTTACTCTGGTTTTTGAAGTTGATGCGCTTTTCCTCAATGACGACCGCCACCTTAACAATATGGCGGTCATTGAAGAGGACGGAAAATATTCCTACTGCCCGATATTTGACAACGGCGCTGCGCTTTTGTCAAATACACAGCTTTCGCAAATGGATATCGAGCCGAAAGCGCTTATTTCCGCAGTGACCGCCCGACCGTTCGGCACTACATTTACACGCCAGATGCGAAGCGCCGAAGCCTTGTTCGGTCAGCAGCTTTATATTCCGCACTTTACAAAGGCGCAGATAAAAAATCTGCTTGTCCCGATGCTTGAATTCTACCCCGAGCGCGACAGAGGGATAATATCCGACCGCGCGACGGAATGTGTACTCCAAAGGCAGAAATTTCTCGGACAGTAATACTAATACTAATTTTTAATCAAAGTGTAGACAAAAAATCGACGCAAAATCCATATAAACCTGTTTTCAACAGCTACGAGCTTTTGCTTGATTTTTTTTATAGTTTTTAATTGGTGTTTAGTATAAACCTACAAAAATGACCGCAAACAAAATGTCTGCGGTCATAACTATATCTATTTACTTTCTGCGCGACTGGCTTCTGCGCTTGTTGTCAACATTCTTTTTGATGTCGCTCATACGCTCTTCGGAGCTCTGCTTGAAGCGGTTCATCATATCCTCAAATGCTGCCTCGGGTGTCATTGGGGTCTTGTCCTGCTGTGCAGGTCTACGGTCATTGCCGCGTCCGCCGTTGTATGGTCTTCTGCCGCCGTTGTCACGGTGCTGCGGCGGGGGATTATCGACAGCCTTTTTTATCGAAAGTGAGATCTTGCCGTTCTCGCCGATAGCAAGCACCTTTACCTTAACGGTCTGTCCCTCGGTGAGATGATCTCTTATTTCGTTTACGAAACTGTTAGCGACCTCGCTGATATGTACCATTCCTGTCGTTCCGGGTTCAAGCTCGACAAATGCGCCGAATTTTGTGATGCCCGTAACTTTTCCTTCGTAAATGTTTCCAACTTCAAGCTGCATAAAAAGATTTTTAACCTCTCTAATTTTTATATTCTAAAAGCGATGTCCGACAAGCGATGTTCGCAAGCAATTTTTCGCTTTAGTTCCTTGTTGTATCGTAGAAGCGGCGCTCGTTCGGATAGGCAAAGCCGAGAACTTCGATAGCGATCTTTTCCATATAAGCGCGTTCGTCGTCTTCGGCAAGGATAGAAGCGTACTCATCATTTTCCGCTTCGAGCTGTGCAGCCTTTTCCTCGAGCTGGGAAAGCTTTTTCTTCTTTTCGGCAATGTCAGCCTGAGTTACAACAAATGAGCTTACCGAATATACGATAACGACCGCGCCTGCGAGCGAAGCCAGACCGCGCATAAAAGGTCCGCCGTTTTTCTTGCGGTTTTCCGAACGCTGCTGTTTTTCTTTCTGCTTGACATAAGCTTTATAGGTCTTTCCCATTTTGCTGCACCTCCGTTCCTTTACAATTCCGAAATATATTTTTATTGCCACTTTTAGATGATAACATTATACTACATAGGGGCATAATTTTTCAAGGATTTTTTCCCACATTCCGAAATTTTTATAGGTATGCACAAAATTGTTAAATTATTTTAGATAAATTCTATTATCGAAATTTACAGCAAGTTCATTCCGCTTTGAATATACTTTTTGTATTTAAGATATCAAACGTTTTTTTCACTGTTTTTCTTAAATTTTCGGAAGAATTTTGCAATTGCCGACGCGATCGAGCGCAGTATGCCCACGATAAGACTTCCGACCGTCGCAATGTAGAGCAAAAAGCCGAGAAATGTCCCTATAACGCAGAAAAAGCGCACCTGCCCCCTGCATAAAACGGCAGCGTAAAGAAAAATCGCCGCACCCGAAGCTGCCATAAAAACAATGTCCTCGGCGAATACGGCGTTCTTCTTTGCGGCAGGAGGAAAAACGATGCGCAGGGTACGAAAAACATCGTAAAAAACACCGATGCCGACCCCGAGGACGACCGAAAGCAGAAATAAAGAGCATTGCTCGGAAACGGTGAAAAATGTTTCAAGATCCAAAAATACACCTTCGATCTGTTGTTATCTGAAAAGCTTGCCGAGAAAAGAGAGAGGGGAGCGCAGATCCTTGTCGCCGTAAATGATAGCGTCAATGCTGCCCTCAATGTTCATCTCACCGTTCGTCACGGACAGATCGTTGACGTGGAGATCGCTGCCCCGTATCGTCAGTTCGCCCATAGTCGTGTAAAGGAGAACGGAGTTTTCGTCAAAGCTGTCAATATCGGTAACTCCCGAAATAGAGATGCGACTGCGGTTTTCGGCAATAATGCTGTGTGCTTTTTCGTTTACATCATTCATATTCATCTTTCCTTTCGTAAAAGCGGCTTAAGGCTTTGTTATAATACTATTCGGAAAGGGGAGCGTTAATGACTAATTCGGAATTATTTTTGTTCAGTATGTTAAATGCAAAACACTATATTTCGTAGGGTCGGATTTTATATCCGACCGTTGACGAACCGCAAATTACTGTAAATATCTGTAGTGGACGGGTTTTTCGTTCCGCGCCGCAAAGCGTTATTAAACAAACAGACCTGTTTTCATCGGAATTCCCTTTGAAAACAGGCCTGTGTTGCTATTTTTTTATGGAGTTTTTGTACACCGAAAATCGCTGTCGTTATTCGGGACGGGAAACCCGTCCACTACAGAAATTTTGCCTTAGATAAAGGTTTTGCATCGGGCGGATATGGAATCCGCCCCTACAGAAATCAGGTGTTTCGTGACAAATGTGCGGAACAAAAATAATTACGCATTAAGCATTACGAATTACGCATTGATCTTTCTGTTCGGGCATTTAACAACGATTCCCGATACTTCGTGTCCGAGATGGCAGGAGATAGTCGCTCCGACTTCGCATATCTCCTCGGGGTCATAGCCGACAGCTTTTTTCATAAGCTTTGTTAATTCTTCCGTAAGCTCGGGGCGGCTGCCGTTGAGGATAGCATAAGCTGTTCCGGGGATCATATGCTCTGCCGCATACTCTACCATTTTCGGGAGAACGGCTTTTTCGCCTCTTACCTTTGCAACGGTCTCAGAAACTGCGTCCGTGAATGTGATGATAGGCTTCAGTCCGAGCATTTCGCCCACGAATGCTGTCGCACAGCCGACTCTGCCCGATTTTCTTGCATATTTAAGGGTGTATGCTGTGCAGATGATTATGCCGCTGTCGAACCAGTCGGTGAGGTATGCGATGATCTCATCGGCGGACGCACCCTTCTGTATCTTCTTTGCCGCCTGCATAACGGGAAGTCCGTAAACGCCCGTGTAACCCTTGCTGTCCATAACGGTGATGTTCATTTTATCCTTTGCTTCGGGGTGAAGCTCGTAGAACTTTTCCTTTGCGGCATTGGCATTGTTGAACGAATTCGAGCCGATAGAAGCGATAACGACATTGATGAGGTCGGTAACGCCGTCGTTATACTGCTTCTCATACTCGCCGATATAGTCTTCAACGCGTATCTGCGAGGTGTGGGGCATTTCGTCCACTTCGTCCATAAGCTTATAGAATTCCTTGGTCGAATATTCAACGTGTTCACGAAGGCTGCGTTCGCCTACAACTATCCAGAAATTAACGAGGGCAATATCATATTTTTCTGCCTGCTCAAGCGAAATGTCGCTTGCGGAGTCGGTCATAATTTTCACTTTGCTCATAATACAGCAGCTCCTTTTTGAATGAAATTATTAATAAGTATATCATATCTTTGGAACAAATGCAAGGTTTTGTTTGCCAAACCAATATAAATATGGTATAATAAAGGTCGCCTCTAAAAACCACCGGCTAAAGCCTTAGCACCTCATCTGCTTGCAGATTTTACG
>CALANW010000046.1 GCA_937926145.1 uncultured Ruminococcus sp.
ATTCCTTACAGATGTCTGATATTTGCTTAGGTTAGTGCATATGGGGCGCTGCCCCCTTGACCCCTGCCACCCTTTAAAAAGCGTGGACGTAAACTTTGCTTTTGCCCAAATTTTTCTTGCTGCCCAAATTATTTCAAAACGGTAACAAAATTTTCTTTTTCGGCGAAATGTTTAAAATTAGATTACAGTTTATGTTTAATGTGGAAAAACAAAAATAAGTGTGCTATAATGTAAAAACAGAATAATGACGTTATAGTTTTCGTCAGGGAGATGAAAAATGCAATGAAGAAAATAGGCGCAAAGCCTGATATAAATAAGGTGCGGCGCGAAAAAAAGGTTCGCGAAAAGCCGTCTAAGGCTTCTTTGAAGTCAAAGGCGTTCCCGATAGCCTGCATCGGACCGAGTTTTATCGGTGTTATGATATTTTTTATAGTGCCGTTTATGGTCATTCTTTACTACTCGGTCGTTGACAACCCGATAAACAAGGATTTTGTGTTCCTTGACAACTACATAAGCCTGCTGAAAAACAGTGCATTCAAGAAAGCGGCTATAAACACGCTGAAATTCTCGCTCACGTCCGTTCCGCTTGCTGTTGTGCTGGGATTGGCGCTTGCGATGCTTCTTGATGCGAAGATACCGCTTGTCAGCCAGTTCAGGGCGAGCTTCCTATGTCCGATGATGGTTCCCGTTGCTTCGGTCGTACTTATATGGCAGGTAATTTTCCACTACAACGGTACTCTCAACGAAATTCTTTCAAAGTTCGGCGTTGACAAGATAGACTGGCTCAAATCCGACAAGGCTATGATAGTGGTAACGGTGCTTTTCCTATGGAAAAACCTTGGATACAATATGATACTGTTCCTATCGGCGCTCGGAGGAATATCCAAAGATCAGCTCGAAGTTGCGACGCTTGAGGGTGCGGGCGCTTGGTACAAGTTCTTCCACATAAAGCTCCGTCACCTTTCGCCGACGATACTTTTCGTTGCGATACTTTCGCTGATAAACTCGTTCAAGGTCTTTCGTGAGGTCTATCTTCTCACGGGCGACTACCCATACGACTCGATATATATGCTTCAGCACTTTATGAACAACACATTCCGTTCGCTCGATTATCAGAAGCTTTCGGCGGCGGCGATAATAATGTCGATAGTTATCATCGTGATACTTGCACTGCTGTTCGTTGCTGAAAATAAGTTCGGGGAGGATTCGGAATGACAGCTGAAAATACAGTTAAAAAGCCTCTTCGCAGGAAAAAATTCAACCGCCGTCAGAACAGGATAGGTCTTGCGGTGATGACGATATTTGCGGCGGCCGCGGCGCTGATATTCCTTATGCCGACTGTGCTGACGATAGCGAACTCGTTTATGTCGTCCTCGGAGATATCGGCGAACTACGGCTCGGTATTCTCGACGACGGAATCGGGCGGAAAGACGTTCATCTCCGAAAAGGTGAATCTTAAATTTATCCCCGATATGGTTTCGTTCTCGCAGTATTTTACGGTGCTTTTCAAGAGCCCCGATTATCTGCTGAAATTTTGGAACTCGGTGATACTCGTTGTTCCGATAGTTATATTCCAGCTTGCGGTTGCGGCGTTCGCTTCATACGGCTTCGCACGGCTCAAAGGCAGGCTGAAAGAGATACTTTTCTTCGTATATGTAATAGTAATGATGATGCCGTATCAGGTAACGCTCGTTCCGAACTATCTCGTTGCGGATAAGCTCGGGATACTGAACACGCGCTGGGCGATAATACTGCCTGCGGTGTTCACGCCTTACTCGGTGTTCCTGCTGACGAAGGTTATGAAGCGAATACCCGAATCGCTCATTGAGGCGGCGAAGCTCGACGGTGCGGGGGAGATGCAGATATTCCGCTACATAGCACTGCCGCTTTGCAAGAGCGTTATATTCTCGGTAATAATCCTTGTTTTCATCGATTACTGGAATATGGTCGAACAGCCGCTCATTCTTCTTTCGGACGAAAGCCTTTATCCGCTGTCCGTTTTCCTTTCGAGGATAAATTCGGGCGAGATAGGACTTGCGTTCGCTGTTGCGACGATATATATGATACCCACGCTGCTGATGTTCCTTTACGGCGAAGATTATCTCGTTGAGGGAATTGCATATTCGGGCGGCATCAAGGGTTAATCTCTGATGATCTTCAGATGGAGGTACATAAATGGAAAATAAAAGACGTGAATGGGTGAAAACAGCGGCGATAATTTTTCTCACGATAATGCTCCTGCTGACGTTTTTCTCCAATACTATAATGAACTATTCTCTGCCCGAGGTTTCGGCAAAGTATGTTGAGAGCGGAAGCCTTTCCGAGCAGATAAGAGGAACTGCCACGGTCGAAGCCGCACAGCAGTACGAAGTGAAGTACACGGGCGCATCAAGAGTTGTTCAGGCTGTTGAAGTAAAGCAGGGCGACACCGTTGAAAAGGGTCAGGTGCTTCTCCGTTTTGAGGAAGGCGACAGCCCCGATCTTGAAACGGCGCAGAGCGATCTTGAAGCCAAGCAGGACGAATACAGAACGAAGCTTCTTGACGCAGGCGTTGATTATTCTGCCGATGAGCTTTCGATAAAGAATCTTGAAGAGGATATCGCAAGACTTAAAGAGAGCCTTGGCGGAAGTGCCGATTATCTTAAAAAGCTGGACGAACAGAAAGCTCTTGAAGATAAGATAAACGATCTTACAAAGCAGAGCAATGACCTCACAAAAGAGAGCAAGACTTTTGAAGATGAACTTACACGCATCGGCGAACAGCTCACGGCGCTCAGCAGCGATGATTATTCATCTCTCGATGATGTTTACAGCAAAGTTCTTTCGCCGCTCTATGACAATGTTGTAAAATACAAGGCAGAGAAGGAAAAATACGATAAGCAGGTCGAGCAGATCACAAAGGAACTCGGCAATACGGTCACAAATGAGGATATCATCAACAAGCAGGCTGAGATCGCAAAGCTTGAATCACAGCTTGAAGCTCTCAATGAAAAGTATCTCGAAGCGCTTGTAAGTACAGGCGGCGATCCTATCAGCCTCAATCAGAGCATAAAGGATACAAACACTGATCTTGGCAAAGCAAGATCGGAACTTTATGAGATGTACAACAAGCAGACAACGAGCAATCTTATCAGCCAGAAGCTCAAGACCGCAACAAACAATCAGACTACTTTCACTAACAAATATAACGATGCAGAAAACAAGCTCAACCTCAAAAAGATCGATGTCAGCAAAAAGCTCAATGCCGATAAGAAATCCGTAAAGGCAAAGGCAGACAAGAAGAACAATGAGCTTGAAGACGTAAAAGCTGAGATCGAAGATGTAAAGCTCGACAAGACTCAGGCAGACGCAGACCTTGAAACTATCAACTCGATAGAATCCAAGGAGCGCGACCTTGAAAGCCAGAAGCTTGCTCTTCAGAAGAAGCAGAAAGACGACCTTGTTGCTGCAGGAAAAGACGATATCGCAACAGAGGCTTTGCAGAGAGAGATCAAGCGCCTTGAAGAAAAGGTAGAAAAGATCAAGGCCGATGCGGCAGGCGGAGAGATCACAGCGCAGGTCGCAGGCGTTATCAGCTCGATGAAGATAGTCGCAGGCGAAACGCTCGAATCGGGAACTTCGGTAGCATCTATCGAAATGACCGAAAAGGGCTACACCGCAAGCTTCTCCGTAACGCTCGATCAGGCGAAAAAGGTCAAGGTCGGCGACAACGCTGACATACAGTATTTCTGGGGCGGCGATGCTCAGGCGAAGCTCACTCAGATAAAGGCAGACCAGTCCGACTCGCAGAAGAAGCAGCTCGTTTTCGATGTCACGGGTGATGTTACTCCGGGACAGTCGCTGCAGCTCGTTCTCGGCGCAAAGGGTCAGCCGTATGAATGTATAATTCCGAACAACGCTATCAAGGAAGACTCGAACGGCAAGTTTGTCCTCACGGTCGTTGCAAAGAGCAGTCCTCTCGGCAACAGATATATCGCAAAGCGCGCAGATATCACAGTCCTCGCTTCGGACGGCGTGAACACAGCCGTAACGGGTGTTGCACAGAGCGACTTCATCATTTCCACTTCAACAAAGCCTATCAACGCAGGCGACCAGGTTCGTCTTGTTGATAACTGATAAAAGGTCATCATCTGAAAGGAGGGAGCAAAACGGGCACAAAAAAGCTTCTTTACATAATTCTTGCCGCTCTTAACGCAGTCTGCATCGTGATATTCACTTGTTTGAGCATCAGCTTTGCAGGAATTGGCGGCAGGCTCCCGTCACAGAACGCAGCGGAAAGCTGGAAAGGCGAAAACGGCGAAAGATATGACCAGATATCGGCATTTTTCAGCGGCGGCTATGGCATTGACCTCAATGAAGTACGCCGAATGAGGGTCGATATCGACAAAAAGATGAGCGAAAACTCGCTCACGCCCGAAAAAGAGGGCGCAAGGCTCTATTTTGACGCTTTTTCCTGCGCAGAGCAGAAAATGACCGTTACAACGATGAGTGACAGCTATGCGCCGACTGTCGATGCGAACACTATCGTAACGGGCGGGGATTTCTTCCTTTTCCACCCATTGACGCTCCTTTCGGGCAGCTATTATTCGGACGATGATCTTATGCAGGACAGAGTGGTCATTGATGAAACGCTCGCTTGGCAGCTTTTCGGTTCGAGTGATGTCGAGGGAATGGCAGTGAGCATCGGCGGAAAAATTTTCACCGTCGCAGGCGTTGTAAAAGCCGAGCAGGATAAGGTCACACAGTATCTTATCGGCAAAAAGCCGTATATGTTCATCTCTTACGCAGGGATACAGCTCGTTCAGGAGCAAGCCCCCGAGGTATCCTGCTATGAAGCGGTGCTCCCAAGTCCCGTAAAGGGTCTTGCGGAATCGATCATCAAGGACGTTGTGGGTGTTTCGGAGGATAACCGAACGATCATCGTCAACACGGGACGCTTCTCCGTGACGAAAATGCTCAAAGCGGCTTTTGACGGCGGGAAAAGCGCAGCCATCGACAAACCGATAGCTTATCCCTACTGGGAAAACGCAGCAAGGATCACAGAGCAAAAGGCTGCGCACCGTATGGTTGCGATCATAGCCGCTCTCTGTGTTCCGATATTAACAGTTCTGTATTTTGCCGTTCTGTTTTTCATTAAACGAAAGGCAATTGCACATAAGCTTTCGGAGAAGATAAAGGATAAAGCTTCTTCGGCGGCAGCATATTTCAAAAACAGAAAGTCAAGACAAAAAACTATGAAAGGCGGAAACTGACTTTATGAAAAAAACGATACTTAAACGCACGGTCTGCGCAGGTCTGGCGGCGGCAATGATGCTCTCGCTCGGCGCTTGCGGAAAGACTTCCCAGCCTGAAATGGCTTCAAAGGATAACCTTTACTCCTCGCAGGAGATACCCGTTGAGGATTTTGAGGGAATAAACGCAATGACAGCCGATTCGAGCAGAGTCTACATCATCGGCACAAGAACTGTCTCCCTCAACAATAACAATGGCACGAACACAGATGATAATGCCAATGCTGATACGGGAAATACCGATGATGCGGAATTCGGCGTAATGGAAAGAGAAGCGCTCGGTATGGCTGTTACAGGTGCTTCCGGAGGAGATATCAGCATCGGAGATGCAGCAGAGGCAGGCGGCATGATAATATCCGATGGTTCGGGCAATATTACCAATGAGTCTGCGGAAGGATCTGCGGAAGAGCCTGCACCCGTTGATACCGAAGAGCCTATCTACGATTCCTACCAGCAGACAATACTTGCGGCTTATAATTTTGACGGCACAAAGGTCGGCGAAAATATAATTTACGATTCACAGGCTCTTGGCAATGATACATACGCAAGCGTTCAGAATATGTATATGTCGGGCGATAAGGTCGCTATCCTCGTAAGCACAAGCTCATGGGACAATGAAACGGGCGAATCGGAAGACCATTTCTACCTTGAGCGCTTCGACTCAGATCTTGCATCGGTCGGCAAAGTTTATCTTGACGATCTCAGAGCGAACTACAGCGATAATGACAATGATTATTTCTATATCAGCAACTTTGTTGAAGACAAAGACGGAAACGGCTATGTTCTTGTAAACAACACTATCCTCGTTGTTGATGCGAACGGAAAATTCCAGTTCAGCGTTGGTCTTGAGCAGAGCACATCGCAGGATTCAGGCTCGTCGATCTCCTCTATCGTTTGCGGAAAGAACGGTTCGGTTTATGCTCTCATAAATTCTTACTCTATGAACGGCGATAACTATGAATCCAAGAACACTGCAAAGATTATCGATTTTGCGGCAAAGAAGCTCGGCGATACAGAATATCCTATCACTTCTTCGGTTTACGGCAGCAGCTATTCGGGCGGCAGTTATGACATTGTTTACAACGGCGACTCCGCACTTTACGGCGTGAATATCGAAACCAACGAGAGCGAAACCATTATCGACTGGATAAAGTCGGGCATCGACTCCAACGCAATGGGAAATGTTATCGTTTCTCCAGATGGAAAGATCATCTACTCCGCATACAATTATCAAATGTCGGGCGGCGGATATTCATATAATGACAGCGATATGATGATATATGTCCTCACAAAGCTTGACCCGTCCGAAGTTCCCGACAGGCAGCTCATCTCCGTTTACACTACATACATTCCTTTCGACATCAAGAGCAAGATAAGCACATTCAACAAGACAAGCGACAAATATCAGATCGAAGTCACTTCCTATGTTGGAGACGACTGGTCGAACTATGACGACTGCATAAAGCGTCTTAACAATGACCTCGTTGCAGGCAAGATACCCGATATCCTCCTCGTTGACAGCTCGCTCCCGTTCAGCAGCTATGTTTCAAAGGGACTTATCGCAGACCTTGATCCTATTATGGAAAAGGACGAAAGCTTCAACCGTGCGGATTATCTTGAAAATGTTTTCGATGCATTCAGCGTAGGCGGCAAGCTCTACAGAGTAGCACCGTCGTTCAGCATCGTTACAAAGTCCGCAAAGAAGTCTATCGTCGGCGATAAGGACAGCTGGACAATGGACGATTTCATCGCAGTTCATGAGGCTAACCCCGACAGTGCAATGCAGACAGAAATGACAAGCACAAACTTTGTTGATTCGATGATCGTTTACAATATCGCTCAGTATGTAAACTACGAAACGGGCGAATGTACTTTCAATACCGATTCGTTCAAGAAAGCACTCGAATACGCAAAGACGCTCCCGACTGAGATCGATTATGATACACTTTATCAGGACGACAGCTACTGGACAGAGCGTGAATCCTCCTACCGCACAGGAAAGACTATCCTCCGCGATGAATACATCGCTGACTTCCGCGCTATCAAGCAGGACGAAGAGGGCTACTTCGGCGAGCCTGTTTCAATGGTCGGCGTTCCGTCCGATAACGGCGGTGGTTCAATGCTCCAGATCAGCACTTCCCTTGCAATAATGGCAAAGGCAAAGAATCCCGACGGCGCATGGGAATTCATCAAGACACTCCTCACCGATGAGTCGCAGGAAAATGTAGGCAACTTCCCCGTAAAGCTCTCCGCACTCAATAAAATGGCTGAAAAGGCTAAGGAGCGTCCTTACTGGGATAACAACGGCACTAAGGAATACTATGACGATCAGATATGGATCGGCAACCAGTCGTTCACTATCACACCAAACACCGATGCGGACAACGAGCGTATGATGAACTTCATCAAGTCCGTAAATACAGTATATGAATATGATACCGACCTTCTCAAGATCATCGATGAGGAAGTTCAGGCATATTTCAGCGGTCAGAAGTCTGTTGACGAAGTTGCGGACATCATTCAGAACCGTGCAAGCACATATATCAACGAAAGCAGATAACCTCCCCCTTGTTATCCCTTTCGTGGTATAGAGAGCCCCCGTTTGTGTAACAGCAAACGGGGGCTGATTTTTTTAATTAAAGTTTAGGTAATTCTGTAAAGAATTTAGCCTTGTTTTAAGGCTATGGGATATGGACGTGAAAACGGGCGGGTATGGATATAGTTTAAAACTAATACTAAAAACCATTTAAACTGTAGACAAAAAATCTGTGCAAAATCCATATACGAGAGATTTTTGCTTGATTTTTTGTACAGTTTTTAAATGGTTTTAAGTATAAAAACTTTATATGATTAGTACAATTTATCGATAAACTTTATTCAGCACAACTCTATAGAAATAAACAAACCAAAGCGAAAAAGCATACTCTATAGTCTGTATAGTCTTAGCCGGAGGAGAGAGGAATAAAGGAAAGGGATCGCAAAGGGAAGACCATTAAGGGGGAGAGGGGGACGGCTCGCGTCCATAGGTTACAGAGTGCCCCTCTCCCTCTTATTGGTTTTCCCTTTGCTCAGAACTCCACGAAACTATGGGTTGTAAATTGATTTTTAAAACGTATATGTTTGGTTATTGACCGTAATTTTTCTTTTTTTTAACTGTAGGATATTAAATCCAGCCCAACACCTTTTCCGTGTTTTTATTCATATACCACCGTTGTTCAAACGTTGTCGGCATAAAATGCTTATCGCTTTCGCTCAGCGCATTTTATGCCGAGGATAGGTATTTCGTACATAAAGAATTGGCGCAATTCACATTTAATGGTTTTACAGAATGATTTCTCATTTTCTGTTTTACCTTTTTTAGTGTGAATTGCGCCTTTTGATTTGATAATGATTTCGCTTTTGCAACAAGCTTTTATCTGTCAGTTTAAGGAGTTTCGCTCTTGCGAGAGCGACAAGGTGGCGCTGCCCCCTTGACCCCTGCCACCCTTTAAAAAGCGTTGACGTAAACTTTATTTTTTTGTTCAGCTTTTAGCTGCTTGCTCCCGTTTGTGTAACAGCAGACGGGGGTTTTTCATATTATGGTTATAGGCAGAGCCGCACAGCTTTGCACAGGCAAACACAGAAAGGAATGCTTTAAAATGAAAAAAAGATTTCTTATAGCGGGCGGTGATCTGCGCTTTGTGAAGCTTGCAGAATTTTTGAGGGAAAACGGCTGCTTTGTAAATACGATAGGCTTCGACAACGGCATAAGCACGGGCGGAGGGGTACATAATTTCCGCGGTCTTATCTCGCTGAACGAAAAGGCGGATAATCTTATCCTGCCGCTCCCCGTAAGTGCTGACGGCGTGAATGTGAACTGCCCTTATTCCGACAGCAAGATAGCGATAGAAACGCTCACTGCGGCGGTTGCCGAGAACGGCATCATCTTCGGCGGACGTTTCCCCGAGGGAATGAGGAAGAAGCTTGAAAAGCGCGGACTTACCGTCATAGATTATTCCGAGCGTGAGGAGTTCGCTGTTATGAACGCCGAAGCCACTGCTGAGGGGGCTTTGCAGGCGGCAATGGAGGAAACCGACCGAACGATAATGGGGCAGAGGATACTTATAATCGGAATGGGGCGCATCGCAAAGGCTCTCATAAGGCTTTTGCAGGGGTTCAATGCCGAGATAACCGCCGCCGCAAGGAAATATTCCGACCGCGCTTGGGCGGAGATATACGGCTGCAAAACTGCCGACATTGCCTCGCTCGACAGGGAGCTCGAAAAGGCGACTATAGTGTTCAACACCGTTCCCGTGCAGATCCTTGACGAAAGGCTTCTGCGGAAGATAAACAAAGACTGCCCCGTGATCGACCTCGCTTCAAAGCCCGGCGGAATAGACTTCGAGAGTGCGTCAAAGATAGGCGTGAGAACGCTCTGGCTGCTTTCGCTCCCAGGCAAAGCCGCACCGACAACGGCAGGCATAACCATAGGAAAAACGATACTTAACATTTTAGAGGAAAGGGGTGAGAATTTTGTCTGAAAAATACACAAGTCTTGCGAATTTGAAGATAGGCTACGCGCTCTGCGGAAGCTTTTGTACCTTTTCGCGCTCAATAGAGCAGTTAAAAAGGCTCAAAGAGGCAGGTGCGGACGTGACCGCGATAATGTCGTTCAACGCATCTTCGCTCGACACTCGCTTCGGTACGGCTGAAAGCTTCCGAAATACTATCGAAGAGATAACGGGAAAGCCGATAATACTCACGATAGAGGACGCAGAGCCGATAGGTCCGAAGAAAATGTTCGATGTTCTTGTCATTTGTCCCTGCACGGGAAATACAATGGCGAAGCTTGCAAATTCGATCATAGACACTCCCGTTACAATGGCGGCAAAGTCGCACATACGCAACTCGCGTCCCGTAGTCATAGCCGCCGCGACGAATGACGGTCTTGCAGGCAGTGCGAAAAACATCGGCGCGCTGATGAACTACAAAAGCTATTATTTCGTGCCGTTCGGTCAGGACGACAGCGAAAAAAAGCCGCGCTCGCTCGTAGCTGACTTCAACGAGTTGGGTGAAACGATACTTGCGGCGATGAACGGGGTGCAGTACCAGCCGCTTATTATATAAATTCGAAATTAGGAATTCGTAATGCGGAATTAATTTAATGCGTAATGCGTAATTCGTAATGCGTAATTATTTTGCTCCGAAAATTTACGGTGAAAGCCTGAATTTCCGTAGGGGCGGATTCTATATCCGCCCGTTTCATTTCTTAAAAAACTGTAGGGGACTTTTTGCCCCACGCCGCAAGGCGTTATAATATAGACGAACAGACCTGTTTTTCATCGGAATATTTCCTTTGAAAAACAGGTCTGTGTTTGTTGTTTTTCGTGTATTTTGCGCCGAAGCTCAAAATGCACTCGTTTTGTCGGTAAAATGCGGCGCTGACTGCCGCTTTGCGGCTTGATCTCTTTCAAATTTTGAATGGTGTTTAGTGTAAAATGCACTAAAAATTTTTTCTCTGAATTTTATGTATTATTCACAAAGCCAAAAATGAAAAATTTGAAAAAAACCGTGAAAAAAGTGTTGTAGACTGCGTTTTATGGTGGTATAATATTAGTATAAGTGCCGTTTGGCTCTGTTTTTACTTAAAAATAACAGCCGAGCATATCGGCTTTGTCGGATAAATTATTATTATGGAGGATAAAAATGTTTACTAAAGATATCGGTATCGACCTTGGAACTGCCAACACCCTCGTTTACATGAAGGGCAAGGGCATTATTATAAGAGAACCGTCCGTTGTTGCTGTTGACACCCGCACGGACAGAGCAAAATATGTTGGTCAGGAGGCTAAGGACGTTATCGGCCGTACTCCCGGTTCTATCGTTGCTGTTCGTCCTCTCAAGGACGGCGTTATCGCTGACTTTGAGATGACCACCACTATGCTTCAGGAATTCATCAGCAAGGCTCTCAAGGGTTCTTTCTTCACAAAGGCAAGAGTTGTTATCTGTATCCCATCGGGAATCACAGCCGTTGAGCGCCGTGCCGTTAAGGAAGCTACCGAAAACTCGGGTGCGAAGCGCGTAAACATCATTGAAGAGCCTATGGCTGCAGCTATCGGAGCAGGTCTTCCCGTTTCCGAACCGCAGGGCTCTATGATCGTTGATATCGGCGGCGGTACTTCCGAAGTTGCCGTTATCTCTCTCGGCGGTATCGTTACATCACGTTCCGTTCGTATCGCAGGCGACGCATTCGACACTGCTATCATCAACTACATTAAGAAAAAGTACAATCTTCTCATCGGTGAAAGAACCGCTGAAAATGTCAAGATCGCTATCGGCTCTGCATTCCCAATGGAGCAGGAAACCGATATGGAGATAAAGGGACGTAATCTTCTCAACGGTCTGCCCGAGAACATCACAGTTACATCGGCAGAGATCAGAGAAGCGCTCGCTGAACCTCTTTCCCACGTTATCGAAGCTATCAAGGTAACACTTGAAAAAACTCCTCCTGAGCTTGCAGCCGACATCATTGACCAGGGCATCACCCTTGCAGGCGGCGGTGCACTTATCAGAGGTCTTGACAAGCTTATCAACAAGGAAACGGGAATGCCCGTAAACATTGCCGATTCACCGCTCGACTGCGTTGCAGACGGCACAGGCAAGGTACTTGAAGACCTCGACAAGCTTCACGAAGTTCTCAATGACGATTCAAAATATTATTGATCTACAACATAAAACGGGGCGGATAGATATATCCGCCTCTTTTCGGAATATTCCCGTTATATTGGCATAATGACATAAGGGAGATGATAATGTGAGGGACTTTTTCAAATCGACAAAATTCAAGATAATCGCGGCTGTTATCGCCGTTCTCATAGGCTTTATGATATACTCCCTTACAACGGGCGGATATGCTATAATGGGAGTTTCAATTTTCGATGCTATAACCGAGCCTTTTCAGAAAGCTTCGACCACAATTTCCGCAAAGGTTTCGGAAACTATTGATACATTTGCGAACGCGAAGAAATACCGCGAGGAAAACGAGCAGCTCCGTGAGCGCCTTAATCAGCTTTACAACGAAATTATCGATTATGATAAGATCCAGACGGAAAATTCCGAGCTCAAACAGCTTCTTCAGCTCAAAGAGGACAACGAGGACTTCGTTTTCTCTTCGCCCTGCGCTGTAATTGCGAGGACCGCGAATGACCCATACGGTTCGTTCACCATTGACAAGGGCGCAAAGGACGGCATCGCTCCGAATGACCCAGTTATCACTTCGCAGGGACTTGTCGGAATATGCTATGACGTTTCGGAAAGCACTTCGAGGGTGAGAACTCTTCTTTCGCCGAAGTCGGCAGTCGGAGTTACAGTTCTCCGCACAAAAGCAGCAGGCGTTCTCGAGGGCGACTACGAATTCGTTTCGGACGGACTTTGCAAGATGAGCTACATTGACAAATCGGCTGAGATAATGCTCGGCGATATTGTTTTCACATCGGGAAGCGAAACTTTCCCGTCCGGTCAGCTTGTCGGAACGGTCGAAAAGATCGTTATGGAGGACAGCGGACTTTCAAAATATGCCCTTATAAAGCCTGCCTCCGACCCATTCTCCGTGACCACGGTATTCGTTGTTACGGACTTTGAGGGTCAGAAAAAAACCGATCAGTAAGGGGGCTGCGCTTTGAACATAGATATCAAAAGGCGCAAGGAAAAGTTCCGCTCGGTGCTTCGCTGGGCAATATATTTTCTGCTGCTCTTTATTGAATATATCGTTATGACGACAATGGGTTCGGCGCACAGAATGCCGCTTTTCATCGTATCGACGGCGATATGCATCGCAGTTTTTGAAGACCCGTTCAATTCGGCAATACTCGGCTGTATCGCAGGACTTATGCTTGATGCGGCGGAGGGAACGCTTTTCGGTATGAACGGCGTTATCCTTACGATGTGCTGCCTTATGACCTCGCTGCTGTTTTATTTTATAATGCGCAGGCATATCGTCAACGTTCTTGCGCTGACGGCGGCGACGGCTTTTGTACAGACGGGTTTCCGATATATTTTCTACTACTCGATATGGGATTATGACAGCCACGGCGCAATATATCTCCGCGAGATACTGCCCGTTATAATTTTCACTGTCATAGCCTCGGCGATATTTTATCCGCTCATACGCTTTTTATCCTCGCGCCTCGGCGTTATCAAGGAAACTTATGTTGAGGAGAAATCCGAAAATATTGTCAGAGAATAACCTCCGCTTCAATAAAGGAAATAATATATGAACTTCGCTTCAATCGCAAAAAAGATAAGATCGGTCATACTTATAGCCTTTGTGCTGCTTGCAATGTCGATGTGCGTTATCGCGCTTATGAAAATGCAGATCGTTGACGGTGAAAAATATCTCGAACAGGCAAAAAGCACCCGAACCGTAACGCAGGATATAAGCGCACCGCGCGGCGAGATTGTTGATGCCGCAGGAAAAGCCGTTGTCAGCAACAAGGTCGGCTATAATGTGATACTCGAAAAAGCGTTTCTTTCCTCCGATACGCAGGAGATAAACAGGATAGTTCTGCGTATTGCGGAAATTCTCGATGAGGACGGCGTTGACTGGAACGATTCGCTCCCGATAAGCGAAAACACGCCTTACAGCTTCCTCGAAATGCGCGATTCGGATATTGCAAAGCTGCGAAAAAACATCGCCGTTCAGCCTTATGCGACCGCCGAGGAATGTATCGATGCAATGCTCGATCTTTACGACGTGGACGAAAGCTATACCGTTCGCCAGAAGCGAATAATCGTCGGAATACGCTACGAAATGACGATACGAAGCTTCTCCCTCGCGAACCGCTACACGCTTGCAGAAGACGTTCCTATGGAAAGCGTTGTAAAGCTTAAAGAAGCCGCTTTCGAGCTGGAGGGAATGGACGTTGCCGAAGAAGCTATCCGAGTTTATGAGGACAACAACTATGCTCCGCACCTTGTCGGAACAGTCGGCTCGATAAATGCCGAGGAGTATGAAACGCTCAAAGACAGCGGCTATATGCTCAACGATGTTCTCGGCAAGAGCGGCGTTGAAAAGGCAATGGAAAGTCAGCTCCGCGGAACAGCGGGAACGCGCGAACTTGAACTTCTCAACGGCATTGTTTCATCGGACACGATAACAAAGGAAACCGTCCCCGGACATACGGTAAAGCTAACGATAGATATGGACTATCAGCAGAAAGTCCAGCAGATACTTGAAAATCATATAACGTGGCTGCAAAATCAGACCTCGGCAAATAAAAAGGGTGAGAACGCAAACGCAGGCGCTATCGTTGTAACGGACGTAAAGACGGGCGCGATCATCGCGGCGGCAACTTCGCCGACATATAACATCAACGATTATCTCAACAACTATTCCCTTGTTGCGAACGGCGAAAATTCACCGCTCATAAACCGCGCAACATCTGGACTTTACCGACCGGGTTCGACATTCAAGACCGTTACTGCAACGGCAGGTCTTAACGAGGGTATTATCACCCCGAGCACACTCATCACCTGCAATCAGGTCTACACCTACTGGGACGACTATCAGCCGAAATGCACGGGTTACCACGGCAGGATAAACGTTATCACGGCTATTGAAAAATCCTGCAACATCTTCTTCTACGAAACGGGCAGACAGCTCGGCATCGACCGCCTTGCGAACTACGCGAAGCTTTACGGATTCGGTCAGAACACGGGCATCGAAACGGGTGATATGGCAGGATATTTCGCAACTCCCGAAAGCTTTCAGGAGCGCCGCCTTGAATGGCAGGCAGGACTTGTTGTTCAGGCAGCTATCGGTCAGTCGGAAACTTACGCAACTCCGCTTCAGCTTGCGATGCAGGCGAACACTATCGCGAACCGCGGAACTCGCTACAAGCCTTACGTTGTTGACAGCGTTTACACCTATAATATGGAACAGCTCGTTATCAAGACTCAGCCGACCGTTGCCGCAACCGTTCCCGACGCAACGGGCGTGACATTCGACAGTATCATCGCAGGTATGGAAAATGCCGCGAACTTTGCTCCTTACTCCTATCCTGCCGTAAAGGATTATTACACGAACTATCTTCTCTCCGAGCTTCCCGAGCAGGCGGCTATCAAAACTGGTACACCGCAGATGACCTCGTCAGAGGACACGGGCTCGTCGTTCATCGGCTTTTACCCCTCGGAAGACCCCGTTATCGCATTTTCGGGATTCGTTGAACACGGCGAATATTCCAAATTTATGATACGCCAGTTCATCGAAGCATATCTTGACAAGAACTACAAGGTTGTTTCGCCGAGCGGCATTTCCGACGAGGAAAAGACCGCGCAGCTCGCAGGACTTGACGAAAGTGTTGTTACGGACGTTACTTCCGTCACAACGGATACATCTTCATCGGAGAGCGTCACACAATAATATCAAACGAAGCGCGCAGACCGTATTTTTGATATGGTTTGTGCGCTTTAATTTTATGTGCAAAACATACAAAAGAACCAATAGAATACAAGCTAACTTGACAAAATTGTGCAGAATAATAAAAAAACACTTGGAGTTTTGCCAAAAGTGTGGTACAATATAAATAACTGATAGCCGTATGCAGGAATCATCGAGCATCGGCTGCATTTTTCTTTGTTACAGGAAGGTGTTTTTTATGTCTAAGATAATTGCTATAACATCCGGTAAAGGCGGTACGGGCAAATCCACGATCTGTGCCGAACTTGGCTTCGCTCTTGCAAAACAGGGTCACAGAACCCTTATCATAGAACTTGACTTTGGACTTCGCTGCCTTGATATCATGCTCGGCGTAAAGGACGATGTAAAATACGACCTCGGCTCGGTCATCTCGGGCGAAGTCGATGTTTATCAGGCTACCACACCCGTTAAGATCGCTTCAAACCTCAGCCTCGTGTGTGCCCCCGAAGATCCGTTCTCGAAGGTCGATGCAGCGACCATCAAGCGCATCTGCGAGGAAATGAGAAAATATTACGAGTACATAATCGTTGATACCTCCGCAGGTACAAATGAAAGCGTTTTCGACGTTGTTGAACAGTCCGACCTTATCCTCATCAACACAACGCCTGACCCGATCTGCGTCCGTGACGCGCGCGCTATGTCCGATGAGTTCTATAAGCGCGGAAACAAGAAGCAGCGCCTTATCATCAACAAGATCGACCCCGAGATATTCCAGTCGGATATCATCAAGGATCTTGACGATATCATCGATACGGTCGGCGTTCAGCTTATCGGCGTTATCCCGAACGATGATGCAGTAGTTATCTCCACGGGCAAGGGTGTTCCGCTCCCATCAGGTTCAAACGCATTCAAAGCATTCGATGCTATCTCTCGCCGCATAAAGGGCGAAGATGTTCCGCTCAGCTTTAAAATGCTTCTCCAGTAAGGCTAACACGATGCCGCAGTGCATCGAATCGGAATAAAAAATATATATAGAAGGGGAGTTTCGTCCAATGAATATCGCACTTATTGCACACGACTCGAAAAAAGAATTACTCGTTCAATTCTGCATTGCTTATTGCGGAATTCTTTCAAAACATAACATTTGTGCAACAGGAACAACAGGAAAGATGGTTGCTCAGGCAACAGGACTTAATATAAAAAGCTACCTCAGCGGCTCTCAGGGCGGTGACCAGCAGATCTGCGCAAGAATTTCCTGCAATGAGATCGACCTGCTGTTGTTTTTCCGCGATCCGCTTTCCCCAAAGCCGCATGAGCCTAACGAAATGAACCTTTTAAGACTTTGCGACGTACACAATATCCCCGTTGCGACGAATATTGCAACCGCGGAAGCGCTTATCCACGCACTCGAAAGAGGCGACCTCGACTGGCGACAGATCGTTAATCCGAACGCATAAAATATTCACGGCAGAATGTAAGGTTCTGCCGTTTTTTATTTTGTTTGTTAATTCACAACTTTTTGCTTGACAACAAGGCGTTTATGCGTTATACTTATCTTTATAAAGGCAATGATAAAGAGAGTAGCGGACTTTTTTCTTCCAAAGAGAGGGCGGGTTGGTGAAAACGCTCGGAGAGTTTGTGCGTGAAGGACACTTTTGAGCCGCTGTATGAACAATGGAGCGTTTTTCTCCCAAAGTACAGCCGTTTCCTGCGTTAAGGGGCATAAAAGTTCGGTTATTCCGATAAAATAGGGTGGCACCACGATTTTTACAAGTCGTCCCTTGTTCTCACGACAAGGACGGCTTTTATTATTTCGCAAAAAAGCTGAAAAGGAGTTTTGATATGGAGCTTATCACAAAAAGACCAAAGGGTACGCAGGACGTTAAGCCTGCTGACGTTTACAAGTGGCACACTGTCGAGCAGATCGCTGCTGAAACCGCCGAATGTTACGGTTTTAAGGAAATTCGTTTCCCGACTTTTGAAAACACGAAGCTTTTCAAGCGCAGTGTCGGCGATTCGACGGACGTTGTACAGAAAGAGATGTACGGCGTGACTGCAAAGAGTTCCGCCAACGGCAAGGATGATGATGATTTCACGCTTCGTCCCGAGGGTACAGCAGGTGCGGCGAGAGCTGTTCTCGAAAACGGTATGCTTTCGGACGCACTTCCGCAGAAGGTTTACTACAACATTTCTTGTTTCAGACACGAAAAGCCGCAGGCAGGCAGACTTCGTGAATTCCACCAGTTCGGTGCGGAAATGTACGGAAGCGCTTCTCCTGCCGCTGATGCTGAAATGATAGCAATGGTAGATGCTTTTCTCCGCCGTCTTGGAATAAAGGGCATTGCGCTCAACATCAATTCTATCGGCTGTCCGAAGTGCCGCGGCGAATACCACAAGGCTTTGAAGAGCTACTTCGAGGGCAGAAAGGACGAGCTTTGCGGAACTTGTCAGGAACGTCTTGAAAAGAATCCTATGAGAATTCTTGACTGCAAGAGCCCGATATGCCAGGGCATTGCAAAGGACGCTTCCGTTATTCTTGACTATCTCTGCGATGACTGCAAGAGCCACTTTGAAAAGCTTCAGAAGAATCTTACAGCGATGAACATTGAGTTCACCGTCAACCCGAAGATAGTAAGAGGTCTTGACTACTACACAAAGACGGTTTTCGAGTTTGTCACAACGAGCATCGGCGCGCAGGGAACAGTCTGCGGCGGCGGACGTTACGACGGACTTATTGAACAGCTCGGCGGCGCTCCGACTCCTGCTCTCGGCTTTGCAATGGGTATTGAGCGTCTTATTATGACAATGGAAAGTCAGGGCTGCGACTTTATCGAGCCGAAGAAGTGTGCTCTCTACATTGCCGCAATGGACGAAGCTGCTCTTGAAAAGGCTATCGTTCTCACAAAAACGCTCCGTGACGACGGAATATGGGCAGAGTATGACCTTGCCGGACGTGGATTAAAGGCGCAGATGAAGTATGCGAACAAGCTCGGCGCAGATTTCTCTATGGTTCTCGGCAGCAACGAGATAGAGAGCGGCAAGGCAAACCTTAAAAATATGGAAACGGGCGAGCAGACGGAAATTTCCCTCGGTGACTCGTTCCTCGACGATTTTTCCAACATTTCAGTTGCGAATATGTTCAGCGGTGTGCTGAATGATATTGATATTTGATCTCAATAATATAAATCAAAATTGAATTCAGGAGGAAAATAAAATGGCAGACACAATGGCAGGCCTCCACCGCACACATTATTGCGGCGAGGTTCTTAAAGCAGGAGAAACAGTTACAGTCGGCGGCTACGTTGACACGGTAAGAAACAAGGGCGGTATCATCTTTATCGTTCTTCGTGACAGAACGGGCGTTGTTCAGCTCACTTTCAACGAAACAACGGACAAGGCAGTTTTTGAAAAGGCTGCTTCCTGCCACTCGGAATATGTTCTTATGGCAAAGGGTGAAGTTCGTGAGCGTGAGAGCGTAAACGACAAGATCGCTACGGGTCACGTTGAGATCTTCGTTGACGACCTCCGTATCCTCGCAAAGGCTCAGACACCTCCGTTCGAGATCGTTGACGACACGAACACTAACGAGGAGCTTCGCTTAAAGTACCGTTACCTCGACCTTCGCCGCAAGAAGCTTCAGGATAACATCATTAAGAGAAGCAAGATCGCAAAGGTCGCAAGAGATTACTTCGCAGAGAACGGCTTTATCGAAATTGAAACTCCTATGATGATAAAGTCAACTCCTGAGGGCGCAAGAGATTACCTCGTTCCGTCAAGAGTTCACCCAGGCAAGTTTTATGCTCTCCCACAGTCGCCGCAGATCTACAAGCAGCTCCTTATGATCGCAGGCTTCGACAGATATATCCAGCTTGCACGCTGCTTCCGTGATGAAGACCTCCGTGCGGACAGACAGCCTGAATTCACACAGATCGACCTTGAAATGTCGTTCGTTGATACAGAGGATATTATGCAGATGGCAGAGGGCTTCGTAAAGAGAGAATTCTCCGAGGTTCTCGGCATCGATATCCCAACGCCGCTCCCAAGACTTACCTATACCGAAGCAATGAACCGTTATGGTTCGGATAAGCCCGATACACGTTTCGGAATGGAGATCACAGACATCACCGATACAGTTAAGGGTACGGATTTCGTTGTGTTCAGCTCCGCTATTGAAGCAGGCGGCACAGTTCGCGCTATCACAGCAAAGAACGCAGCAGCAACTCTTACAAGAAAAGAAATAGACAAGCTCATCGAACACGCAAAGGGCATCGGCGCAAAGGGTCTTGCTTATATCCGTTGGCATGACGACGCTCCTAACTGCTCATTCGGCAAGTTCCTCAAGGACGGCGAGCTTGACGCTATCCTCAAAGCAACAGGCGCAGAAAAGGGCGATGTAGTCCTTATCGCAGCCGACAAGAACAGCGTTGTTCTCCCTCTCCTCGGCGCGCTCCGTCTTAAAGTTGCAAAGCAGCTCAATATTATCCCCGAGGGCAAGTTCAACTTCCTTTGGATCACAGAGTTCCCATTCTTTGAATGGAACGAAGAAACACAGCACTGGGACGCTATGCATCACCCATTCACAATGCCAATGGACGAGTGCCTCCAGTACCTCGACAGCGACCCGAGCAAGGTATTCGCAAAGGCTTATGACCTCGTTCTCAACGGCACAGAGCTTTCGAGCGGTTCTATCCGTATCACAGACTATGAACTTCAGCAGAAGATGTTCGAGTCCCTCGGTCTTACCGATGAAGAAATTCAGGCGAAGTTCGGCTTCCTCGTTGATGCATACAAGTACGGTGCAGCACCTCACGGCGGTATGGGAATCGGACTTGACAGACTTTCGATGATAATGTGCGGCGCGGATAACCTCCGTGATGTCCTCGCATTCCCGAAGGTACAGAACGCATCGGAGCTTATGTCCGCTTGCCCTGCCGAAGTCGATAAGGACAGCCTTGATATTCTCGGTATTGCTGTTACAAAGACGGAAGAAGAATAAGTTTAATGCGTAATTCGTAATGCGTAATTCGTAATTATTTTGCTCAGCAAATTTGCATTGAAAACCTATTTCTGTTGGGGACGGGTTTCCCGTCCTGCGCCGCAAGGCGTTTTACGATAAAACAGATGCCCCTTTTTCATCGGATAGAACCGTTGAAAAGGGGGCATTTTTGTATAGTATAAGGACAGCACATTCAACCGGCGGTTGATTTTTGCGCCGCAGATTTAAACCAACATTCGTTTGACATCAGACCTTTTCTTATGCTACAATGTATTTAACAAAAGCTTTTGAATTTTAATAAAAGGATAGATAATATGAACATAAGTATAGGTGAAAATATCAAAATTCTCCGCAAAAATATGGGCATCGGTCAGGAAATTCTTGCGAATGCGGTCGGTGTTTCGGTTCAGGCTGTATCAAAATGGGAAACGGGACAGTCTTTGCCCGATGTCGGGATAATACCGGATATTGCGGATTTTTTCAAGGTAAGCATCGACAGCCTTTTCTTCGGTAAAAGTTCAGGCGGTGCAAGTACGGAAAAGATGACCCTGCCGAATGACGATAAGCTCTACATTGTTCAGGTTCTCAACGGCGAGATCCTTTCCGGTGGAAAATGGGATAAGGACAAATGTATCAATCTTTCTGCCGAAAATTTTGAGGGAACACTTAACACTGAAATATGGGGAAACGCAAGCATAAACGGCGATGTGAAAGGCGGTCTGCACGCAGGCGGTGATGCAGCGTGTAAAAATGTCAACGGCGGTCTGCACGCAGGAAGAGATATCGCATGCCAAAATGTCGGAGGCGGTATTTGTGCGGGGAATACGGTGTCCTGCGGAAATGTTGTCGGAGATGTGAACTCGGGCAGCGACATATACTGCGGAAATGTTGTCGGAAATGTCAGCACGGGAAACGAGATCACCTGCGGAAACATAAGCGGCAGCGTCAATGCAAATAATAATGTTCATTGCGGAGATATTTCCGAATGCGGAAAGATATCCTGCACAACGCTCCGGGTCAAGGGCGGAATAGAATGTGATTCAATTGAGTGCGGCGGAGATATACACACGGAAGAAAAGATCAATGACATCAACTGATCCGCTTCATCTTATGTTTAGTATTGGCATTACTCAGCTTTGTTGAAAATGACTATTGTATTTTGCCGCTTTTTATGGTAGAATATCAGCATTGAAGTTGCTGCTGCCGAGTAGCAACAATGCTTAGTATAAAACAAGCATTCGTCTATACATCGTTAGGTCGGATCCCTTTCGGGGTTTGCAGATGTATATGCGAATGCTTTTTGTTTTTGGGAGAGGATATTTTATGTCAAAAAAATTCAAGGACTATTTTTCCAAAGCGGAGATAATACTTTGGCTTTCCTCGGCGATGCTGATAGTGGTTTCGTTCTGCATTTTTGACGGAAAGGGTTTCGGAACGCTTTCCGCTTCGCTCATCGGCGTGACAGCGATAATCTTTAATGCAAAGGGCAACCCGTTCGGTCAGCTTTTAATGGTCATTTTCAGCATTATTTATGGCGTTATCTCGTTCTCATTTTCCTATTACGGCGAAATGATAACGTACCTCGGAATGACGATGCCAATGGCGGTTTTCGCACTCATTTCATGGCTGAAAAATCCCTACAACGGCAACCGTTCGGAGGTAAAGGTCAACTCTGTCGGGAAAAAAGAGGTACTGCTTATGTCTGTTGCCGCAATTGTTGTGACGTTTGTTTTTTATTTTATCCTGAAAATATTCAATACCGCAAATATCGTGCCGAGTACGATATCCGTCACAACAAGCTTTCTCGCCGTTTATCTCACATTCCGCAGAAGTCCGGCGTTTTCCCTTGCATACGCCGCGAATGACATCGTGCTTATCATATTGTGGTCGCTCGCAAGTATGGAAGACCCACGCTATATTTCGGTGACAGTCTGCTTTGCGGCATTTTTGGCAAATGATATCTATGCTTTTATAAGCTGGCAGAAGATGAAAAAACGTCAGCTTCAAAGCTCCGCACAAACCACTGTATAACCTCGGGCAGCTTTGTGTCAAAATCGGTCAGCGAAAAAGCACCAAGTTCACAGCGCTTTTTCTCCGCCGAGATCGCATACCGTCTGTCGTGCCCCTTTCGGTCGGGGACAAACTCCGTATCAGCATTTTTTACGCCGAGCTTTTCAAGTGCATCAATAACTTTTTCTATCAATTCAAGGTTGGAAAGCTCGTTATCCGCGCCGATGTTGTATATTTCGCCTGCTTTTCCGTTTTCGAGTATCATCTCAACGGCTTTGCAGTGGTCTTTGACGTATATCCAGTCGCGGATATTCCTGCCGTCACCGTAAATCGGTATCTTTTCGCCGCTGACAGCTTTTTTCACCGCAAGCGGAATAAGCTTTTCGGGGTACTGGCGTTCGCCGTAGTTGTTTGAACAACGCGAAACGGTCACATTCAAGCCGTAGGTCTTATAATATGCGAGCGCAAGCATATCCGCCGCGGCTTTTGATGCGCTGTACGGCGAATGAGGCGCTGACGGCGTTGCTTCGGTGAATTTTTGGCCGCTTTCAAGCGGAAGATCACCGTAGACCTCGTCCGTGGAAATTTGGTGGAAGCGCTTCACTTTGTATTCGAGCGAAGCATCGAGCAATGCAGCAGTCCCCATATAATTCGTTTCGAGGAAAATCTGCGGCGAAGCTATTGAGCGGTCAACGTGGCTTTCTGCAGCGAAATTCACGACCTTATCGGGGCGAACTTCGTCAAAAAGCCTTTTCAGCAGCTCTCTGTCGCAGATATCACCCCTGACGAAGCGGAAATGCTCATTTTTCTGCGCCGAAGCGAGGTTATCCATACTTCCTGCGTAAGTAAGCTTATCAAGGCAGACAACGCTGTCCTCGGGGCAGCTTTCAAGGTGCATATCGATGAAGTGCGAGCCGATGAAGCCTGCACCGCCTGTTACAAGGACGGTCATTTCTGCGCCCTGCGGTTCTTTTTGCTGCGGCGGCGCTTTACCTTAACGTGCTTTGCATTCAGAACGGCAGGCTTTGCGTTTTTTGCCGCAATTTGCTGAGAATGTTGAACTGCGATAGCCGCATTTGCAGCACTTTCATCAATAAAGCTCTGCTGCGAATCAACAAGTTCTTCGCCAAGCTTTGGCTGCTTATATTTATAGGAGCTGTCGGGGAGCATAATTCTTGCTTTTACGTTATCGGCAAGCATTGTGTTGAAGATGTGGACAATTCTTTCGCGAACGTGTTCATCATAGATAGGCGCTGCGACCTCGACACGGCGGATAGTGTTTCTTGTCATAAAGTCGGCGGAGGAGATATAAAGCTTCATATCCTTGCCCTTGCCGAACATATAGATTCGCGCGTGTTCAAGATAGCGACCGACAATGCTCGTAACCTCGATATTGTCGGTGTAGCCCTCAACTCCTGCAACAAGGCAGCAGATACCTCTGATGACCATTTGAATTTTTACGCCGTTCATCGAAGCTTCGGCAAGCTTATCGATAAGAACACGGTCGGTGACGGAGTTCATCTTCAAGCCGATATAAGCTTCCTCGCCGTTTTTAGCCTTTGCGATCTCGCCGTCGATAAGCTCGATTATCTTGTTCTGTAAGCTGAGCGGGGCAACGAGAAGATGCTGAGTATCTTCAACGAGCGTTCCCATTGAGAGGGCATTGAAAACTGCACCTGCTTCGGCTGCGATATCGCGGTTCGCTGTCATAAGGCAGAGGTCGGTATAAAGCGCGGAGGTTTTTTCGTTATAGTTGCCCGTGCCTATCTGAGTGATATATTCAACGCCGTTTCCGTTTTTGCGTGTGATAAGGCAAAGCTTGGAGTGAACTTTAAGGTTCTCAGGTCCGTAGATTACAGTACAGCCTGCATCTTCAAGCTGCTTAGACCAGCCGATGTTGTTTTCTTCGTCAAATCTTGCACGAAGTTCAACGAGAACAAGGACGTTCTTGCCGTTTTCAGCGGCATTTACGAGCGCTTCGACTACCTTTGAATCGGACGCAACACGGTACAGGGTTATCTTTATCGAAACGACATTCGGGTCATAAGCCGCTTCGTTGAGCATACGCAGGAAAGGACGGATAGATTCATACGGATAATAGAGCAGAACGTCTTTTTTGAGAACCTGATCGATAACGGGCAACTCGTGAACTATCTCACGCGATCTCTGCGGAACGGCTCTCTTGAAGAAAAGCTCGGGGTCGGCACTTTCAAGCTTTGCACGGAGAGGGAAAACGCAGGAAAGGTCGAGCGGCGACTTCTGACGGAAGATCTTATCGGGTGTGAGTTCAAGATTGCTGCGCAGGAACGCGAGCGATTCCTCGTCAAGCTTGCGCGAAAGCTCCATTCTTACAGGTGAAAGCTTTTTGCGCTTCTGCAAAAGCGCTGTCATAACTTCACGCAGGTCAACTTCGTGGTCGTAGAGCGCTTCTTCCATATTTATATCGGCGTTTCGGGTTATTCTTACAAGGGATTTGCAGAGTATCTTATAATTTTTGAAGACGATCGGCATATAATGAAGTATAAGCTCTTCGACAAGCATAAATCTCATTTTATTTGCGGTCGGGAGGAAGATAACACGCGAGAACGAGCCGCTTGCCGCGATGATGCCGAGCTTCATCGACTGCGACTTCGATTCGAGGTGCGCAACGGCGTAAATCTCCTTATTTTTGAGGAACGGGAACGGGTGGCGCTTGTCGATTATCTGCGGCGAGATGAGCGGAAGTATCTCCTTGGTGAAATATACGCGCAGGAACTCTTCTTCGTCCTTGGAAAGCGCCTTGAAGTCGACCTGTTCAACGCCGTACTGTTCTTTAAGACGTGACATTATATCGCTGTAAGCCTTGTCACGCATAAGCGCAAGCTCGGTGCAGCGCGCAAAGATAGCCGTGAGCTGCTCTGCGCAGGTCATATCGGTCTTGTTGTCGCGATCCTGATCGTCAACGAGCGTTCTGTCGTAGAGTGAACCTACTCTTATCATAAAAAATTCGTCAAGGTTGGACTGGAATATCGATGCGAAAAGCAGACGTTCACCAAGCGGGACGCGTTCGTCCATAGCTTCTTCAAGCACACGTTCGTTAAATTTCAGCCAAGAAAGCTCTCTGTTGTCATAGTATTTTTTCATTGCCGTTTTATCCTTTCGGTCAGCGAAGCATCATTTTTATACAATGCTCTGCATAATTATGATTTACCAAACTAAACTATATTCGCGAACGCAAACTAACTTATACCGCAAACAAGCGCAGCACAGCGGAGCGTGGCGCGAACTGCCCGTGGGGGCTTCCACACAATAAGATTTTGTGAAGCTGTGAAAAATCCGTCTTCGCGAACACAAACTAACTTATACCGCAAACGAGCGCAGCAAAGCGGAGCGTGGCGCGAACTGCCCGTGGGGGCTTCCCCACTTAATTATATTATAGTACGGCGTTAAAGTCAAGAAAATTCTATGTTAAGCCGTCTATCTGCCGTCTATCCCGGTCAAGGTCGGGCGAGCCTCAAACATTAGATTTCAAAATTTCGCCTTTAAATCGAAAAATCAACAGAATTTAGTCTTAATCGACTATTGCAATTTTTTTATTTTTATGTTAAGATATTCTCAACGGATAAACAGCAAGCTTTTCTTCCGTAAACACCAATGCATATTATAAGAGAAAGACAGGTGAGATTTTATGGTGATTTTCTGGATAATCGTCCTCGTTGCAGCGATACTCGCAGAAGCAGCTTCGGCAGCGCTCATTTCAATATGGTTCGCCGCAGGTGCAGTCGCAGCACTCATCGCAGCCGCACTCGGCGCATCGTGGATATTACAGCTTACGCTTTTTGTAGTGTTCTCGGCAATACTGCTGATATTCACTCGTCCGCTCGTTAAAAAGCTTTTCCCGAAGAAATTCATACCGACAAATTCCGACAGCTACGCAGGCAAGACCGCCGTTGTTGTCGAGGATATCGATTCGGCAAGAGGTCTTGGAAGAGTTCGCTTCAACGGCGTAGACTGGATAGCAGTTACGGAACACGAAGAGCTTATCCCCAAAGACAGCGTTGTACGCATTAAGGAAGTAAGGGGCGCAAAGCTGCTCGTTGAAAAGACCGACGATTAAGCTTCCCCGAAAAAAATTCAAAAACAGAAAGAGGTAATCATTATGCCCGGTTTTGCAACAGTCCTTATTATTTTAGCTATCATCGTTATTCTTGTCCTCATCAGCGGTATCAAGTTCGTTCCGCAGGCTCAGGTCTATATCGTTGAGCGTTTCGGCGCATTCAGCAAGACCCTTGAAACAGGCCCTCACTACGTTGTTCCTATCATCGACAAGGTGGCAAAGAAAGTTTCTATCAAGGAGCAGGTTGCCGACTTCAAGCCGCAGCCCGTTATCACCAAGGATAACGTTACAATGCAGATCGATACAGTCGTATTCTTCCAGATCACAGATGCAAAGCTCTACACCTACGGCGTTGAGCGTCCTATGAGCGCTATCGAGAACCTTACCGCAACAACGCTCCGTAACATCATCGGTGAAATGGAACTCGACGCAACACTTTCTTCCCGTGACGTTATCAACACAAAGATCACATCTCTCCTCGACGTTGCTACCGACCCTTGGGGCATTAAGGTAAACCGTGTCGAGCTTAAGAATATCCTCCCTCCGAGAGAGATTCAGGACGCAATGGAAAGACAGATGAAGGCAGAGCGTGAAAGACGTGAAAAGATACTTCAGGCAGAGGGTGAAAAGAAGTCGCAGATCCTCGTTGCAGAAGGTGAAAAGGAATCGAAAATTCTTCGTGCCGAAGCCGATAAGCAGGCAGCTATCCTTAAAGCCGAAGCTGAAAAGCAGGCTCTTATCCTCCGCTCCGACGCTGTAAGACAGCAGAAGATACTCGAAGCGCAGGGCGAAGCTGAGTCTATCGCACTCACACAGCAGGCTCTTGCAGACAGCATCGTAAAGCTCAACGAAAGCAAGCCGAGCGACGGCGTTATCGCTATCAAGGGACTTGAAGCATTCGGCAAGGCTGCTGACGGCAGAGCAACAAAGATCATCATTCCGTCCGAAATTCAGGGACTTGCAGGACTTGTTACATCCGTCAAGGAGATCGCAAACAACAACGCAACTGCTCTTCCAACAAACACACAGCAGAAATAAATTTAATGCGTAATGCGTAATTATTGTGTTCCGCAAATTTACGGCGAGAACCGAATTTCCGTAGGGGCGGATTCTATATCCGCACGACCAATTTGCCGGATTTTGGCACAGACACATATATTGTAGGGGACGGGTCGCCCGTCCCGCGCCGCAAGGCGTTTCATAATAAATAAAAAACCCGTTTTCAAAGATTTTGAATTCTTTGAAAACGGGTTCTTTTTATTTACGAAAGATAATATATGTGCCGAAAAATCGCTTCGCGATTCGGGACGGGAAACCCGTCCCCTACAGACAATTTGCCGTATTTTCGTGGGTTTGCAACGTGCGAATATAGAATCCGCCCATATATAATTTTGTGTTTTGCATTAATTTTACGGAACACAATAATTCCGCATTCCGAATTCCTAATTCCGAATTTTATCCCAGGGGGTGTACCTTTTCGGGAATAAGTTCGTTCATGTGGTTCGTTGCCGAAGCTGTGAGGTCGTATTTATAGTATTCATAGCTGTCGCCGCTTTCCTGCGGGTCCATCCATGTCATTACGCCGTTCCAGCCGTTGTTGTAGCAGTATTCATACTTTTGTGCTGTGGTGAGGTTCATCTGTGCCTCATCATCATTCGGAGTTTCGCCGATTATAGCAGGCTTTGTTCCGTCAAGTCCGAAGTCAACGGGGGACTTGTCGAACGGGTGAGGCATACTTGAAAGCATCCATGCATAGTAGTGTGGGCTGTAGAAGTCAAGGTAAGCATCATCAAGTCCCGTGAGCTGCTTCAGGAATTCATCGGATACATAGTTTCCGTCATATTTGTCGGAGTTGTACTTTATCATACCCATTCCGACCGTTGCAAGAATATCGGAATTCTCGTGGATAACGGACGCGCATTTGCCGAAGAAGTAGGAAAGGTACTCATAGCCGACCTTGCCGCACTCTTCATTTTCCTTTACCCAGTCGGGTTCGTTCATGATATCGATGCCGAAGATGTATTCGCAGTTGCCATATCGCTCGCAGAAAGTCTTTACATAATTTTCAGCGAAAGCATCGGTCATTTCCTTGCTCATTATGAGGTTTCTCCACTTGTCGCCTGCGCTGAACTTTGCAGTGCCTTTGAAGTGGTCGAACGAAAGGAGAGTAGGCATAACATAAACCTTGTACTTTTCTGCGATTGCGAAAAGCTTGTCAAGATCTGTCCAGTGACCCTCGGTGATGCTCTTGACTTCGCCCGTGGTTTTGAGCTGGATAATGTTCTCGCCCGAGCAGTTTATCCAGATTCTTGTGCAGTTCACATTGTCTGCCGCAAGCTGTGCAAAAGTCTTGTCCCAGAACTCTTCGTCCATATTGCCGTCGAAGTCGTTCCACTTTTCCCACGGAGTGTTCGTGCCGTTGATCCAAAGCTCTTTGCCGTCAACCATAAACTTTGTGCCGTCAACGCTTACTCTTGCCGAAGCAGATGGTTCTGCGACAGTTTCCGTTTCCGTCGCATTATCGGTCGAAGCATCTCCGCCCTTTGAGCAGGCTGAGAACGAGAACAGCATTGCGGCTGCAAGAAATGCCGCTGAGATCTTTTTGAAATTAACCATTATTTATCCTCCCCATTTATTGAATCATACCTGCGCAGGAATTGCTTGGTACGTTCGTTTTTCGTGTTGACGAACACCTCATCGGGCGTTCCCTCTTCAACGATAACGCCGCCGTCCATAAAGATAACGTGGTCGGCAACTTCCCTCGCGAAAGCCATTTCGTGCGTAACGATGACCATGGTCATTTTGTCTTTCGCAAGCTCTTTTATTACTTTGAGAATCTCACCCGTAAGCTCAGGGTCGAGCGCCGAAGTCGGTTCATCAAAGAACAGCACTTCGGGGTTGAGAGCGAGCGCCCTTGCAATGGAAACACGCTGCTGCTGACCGCCCGAAAGCTCGCAGGGATAAGCTTTTGCTTTGTTTTCAAGTCCCATTTTTTTGAGAAGCTCCATAGCCTTTTTCTCGGCTTCGTCCTTGGGCATTTTGAGGACGCACACGGGCGCTTCGGTGATGTTGCGGAGCACGTTCATGTGCGGAAAAAGGTTAAAATTCTGGAAAACAAGTCCTATTTTCAAGCGAATTTCGCGAAGTTCCGCGTTTGATGCGTAGACAGGTTTGCCGTTCGTGTAACCCGTCACAAGATCGTGTCCGCAGACGGTGACATTGCCGCCGCCGAGTTTTTCAAGCTGATTTATGCATCGGAGCATCGTCGATTTTCCGCTTCCCGACGGACCGATGACAGCAACGACTTCGCCCTTTTCAACATTGAACGAGATATCTTTGAGGACTTCGAGGTCGTCAAAGCTTTTTGAAAGATTTTTTACTTCAAGAATTGCCATCTGAACGATAGTCCTTTCCGAATTATTTGTAATAGTCAAGCTTTTTCTCAACAGCGGAGAAAATAAGCGTCAGTATCGCATTCATCGCGAAGTAGAAAACGCCTGCGATGAAAAGCGGGATAAGGTTACTGTATGTTACCATAAGCTCTTTCGACTTACGGAAAATTTCTATGTAAGCAATCACCGAGGCGAGCGAAGTATCCTTTACGAGCGTGATAACTTCGTTTGCGCCCGCAGGAACGATGCGCTTTATGACCTGCGGAAGAATGATGCGGAAGAAAGTCTGTATCTTCGTAAAGCCGAGCGCCGCAGAAGCTTCGTGCTGACCCTTTGGGATAGCCTCAATGCCGCCTCTGAAAATTTCGGCAAAGTAAGCCGCATAGTTGAGCGCGAAAGCAACGATAAGTGCCGTAAACTGGTATGAGTCACTTCGGATATCGATACCCGTCAGATGTCCTGCTTTCTGTAGCATCGGTATAGCATAGTAGATAGTGATTATCTGAAGCATGAGCGGAGTGCCGCGCATGATAAGGATATACAGATTTATAAGCCACGAAACGGGCTTGAACGGACATTTTTTTATAAGCGCAACTATCATTCCGAGCGGAATGGAGAAAAGGAGCGTAAAGAAGAAAACTTTCAGCGTCGGGAGCAGATATTTTGCGATAATACCGACACAGTTCAGAATATCATCGAAATGCAAATAATTCACCTCATTAAAACGTACTCCTTTAATTATACAATATCGGCGCAGAAAAAGCAAGGGAAAAAGCAATAAAATTTTAGCTTGAAATTGTAGTAAAGCGACAGTAGACTAATGCGCAAGCGGCATTGCCCGATGAGCAATGTTAAAGGGCTGAGAGGTTTCAGTTTGTTGAAAAAGTGTATTATTGAAAAAGTTGCACAAAATTAAAGTTTACGTCCACGCTTTTCAAAGGGTGGCAGGGGGTCAAGGGGGGCAGAGCCACCTTGTCGCTTCCGCAGAAGCGAAACACCCTAAACTAACAGCACCAAGTAATGCCGCAATAGCGAAATTATCTATAAGTTAAAAGGCGCAATTCACATCTCAAAAAGTAAAACAGAATTTGATAAATCGGTCTGTAAACCTATAAAATGTGAATTGCGCTTATTCTTTATGTTCGGAACAACTATCCTCGGCAAATAAACGTGAGGAGCAAAGCGACGAGCGTTTAGCACCGACGGGATATGAATGGCAGTTTTCTTTTTACGATCAAGTCATAAAATTTTTTTGTCAATCTGCATAAATGAAATATACTTTTTCAACAGCCAGAGGGCTGAGAGGTTTTCTCCCAGCCCTTTATTTAAGCAGGAACTTATTTTACTCCGTAAAAAATTCCTTTTTTAAATGAGAGATATATCGGCAGGCACGAAGCAAAGTTTAATGCTCCGCCAATTACTATCCATACAAGTTCCGATGAAACGCCCGATACCACTATCTGAATTATTCCGATAACAGCACCCGCCAATCCGGCATAAACAGTCATACCGAAGCTAAGATCTTTTTGAAGCTTTGTTGCAATTTCCTTTTCGTGTATCTTGTTCAGATAAATAATATAGGCAACACCGAATACGACAGCTGCCAATGCAGCGAGAGCCGCATAGTCTGACACATGATGAAAACCGTTTTTGCTAAAGTAAATTATGCCTGCTATAAGATGTATTATCCAACCGATATCACTTATCAGCCCAAATGCCATAAATTGAATATCAGGCATCATAGCAGTATAGCGAACGCCTTGCTTTCCTTCCTGCTGAAGCTGTTTGATATGGTCTTCTGTTGTTTTTCTCTTTTCATGCAGAGTTTCTTTTATTGTACTCATAGAAAATCTCCAACCTCCAATCTTTTTTCATTATATCACAATGCTCGCAAAATTTCAAGGTTAGTTATAGGTAACTGACATTTAAAATTAAAGCATTTTCTTCATCATAAACAATAACGAAAAGGCACAATTCATATTTAAGGTCTATTACCTTTTAATGTGAATTGTGCCTTATAATTTTAGATTTGAAAAGTTTTAACAACTGTTGGTTTTAAAATAATTCCGCATTAGTCAGCGAATCTTATCGTTCCCGAACTTATGGCTTTTTCTTCGCCGTTGTCGCAGCGGACGAGCAGCCTGCCTTTTTCGTCGATGCCGTGACAGTCGGCGGTGAACATATCCTCGCCCTGAGTTATGGTTATTCTTCTGCCGATAACGTTTGAACGTCTTACATATTCTTTCATAAAATCGCCGCTGCCGATATTGTCGAGCTGTTCTTCAAGGCAGTTGAGTATTTCCGCCGCCAAAAGGTTTCGCGAAACGTTATGGTGGACTTCCATTTTTATCGAGGTCGCGATATTCGCAAGCTCTTCGGGGAACGATGAATTCTGCACGTTTACGCCCATTCCTATTACGGCGTATTCAAGTCCGCCCTGCTCAACATCAACTGCGGCTTCGGTGAGGATACCGCATACCTTTTTATCGTTGATATAAATATCGTTGACCCATTTTATCTTGCACTCTACCTCTGGGGCAACTCGTTCTATCGCCTGAGCGACCGCAACTGCGGCGCAGCTTGTGACGAGGAGCGAACTGTCGAGCGAGAGCTTCGGTCTGATGATAACGCTCATATAAACGCCCATTCCGAGCGGTGAATGGAACTTTCGTCCGAGTCTGCCCTTGCCGCCCGTCTGAATTTCCGCGATAACGGTAGTGCCGTGTACAGCGCCGTAATGTGCGGCTTCTTTTGTGAATGAATTCGTTGAATCTATCTCGCGGTAAACGTCGAGCTTTCTTCCGAGAGCCTTTGTTTCAAGGTACGGTCTTATTGCCTGCTCGCTGAGGAGGTCATTCGATTCTTCAAGGCAGTATCCGCGGTTCGTGACTGCCGAAATGGAGTAGCCCTCGCTTCGGAGAGTATTTACGGCTTTCCAAACTGCCCCTCTGGTTACTCCCACCGTATTTGAAATTTTTGTGCCTGAAACTGTTTTGCCTTTGTTTGCCTCAAGAACGGCAAGCACCCTGTCTTTTAACGCCATTATTTACACCCTTAAAATTTGGGCAAGCTCTGAACGCGCGTTGCCCTTTTTTATGCTATGCTATTGTATTAATATTATACATCAATAGTGTGAACTATTCTATCACAATTAATGTACTAAATCATAATATAGAGTAAATAAGGGGATTTGGAGAGTGTATAATTGCTATGTTGAGTTTTACAGAAATATTAAGACTTCTGCTGCTTATTATCGCTGTTTCCTCCGACGGTTTCTGTGCGGCTTTTGGACTTGGCGTGTCGGGGATAGCGATACCTCCCAAGTCGGCGGCGGTGATAAGCGCATCGGGTGCGGCCTTTCTTACTCTGTCGGCGGCGCTCGGCGGAACGGCAGTGCGGTTTATCCCGAGCGGCGTCTGCACGGTGATATCGAGCGCTATTCTTGCTCTGCTGGGGCTTTTCAATATCTTCCATAAAGCATTTGAGAAGCTCTGCGATAAGCTGCCCGAGGGTTCGCGGCTCCGCGTGTGCCTTTCGGACGAAGAAGCCGACAGCGACCGTTCAAAGGATATATCCTGCAAAGAAGCGCTCGTCCTCTCGGCAGCGCTCTCAGCCGATTCACTCGCAGCAGGCTTGGGAGCAGGCTTCGGAGCAGTGCCAATGCTGCCGATAGCGATATTGTCGTTCGTGATAGGGTTTGCTTTCGTGGTTTCGGCAAATCTCCTCGGGAAAAAAGCATCGTCCGAGAAAAAGCTTGACCTGCGCGGCTTATGCGGAGTTCTGCTTATCGTTTTTGCAATAATAAGCCTTTGATTAATGCGTAATTCGAAATGCGTAATGCGTAATTATTGCAGAGCTGACAATTGTTGGGCGTTGCGAAGCCAACCAGCTGGTCGAGCTGAGCACAGCTCGTCAGGTGTCCAGAGGGCGGAAGCCCTTTGGTCGCTTCCGCAGAAGCGAAACTCCTTAAACTAACAGTTAAAAGTCAGTTGCAATAGCGAAATCACTAACAGCTAAAAAGGCGCAATTCACAAAAATAACGGAGAACGAACTATGAGAAATTAGTTCTGTAAACCCTAAAAATGTGAATTGCGCCAATTCTATTTTCATCAAAAATCTATCCTTGGAGCGAAAATCCACGAATGGAGTGAGTGGATTTTCGCTTCAACGTTGTATGAACGGTAAAACGCAGTATGAACAGCGGTGGAATATCTGACAGATGGTCTGTTTTGGAGTCGCAGCTTATGTTTTATCCCGTTGTGCGTGAAAACGGTCGGATATGAAATCCGACCCTACGTTAAAATGTCGTTTCCCGTTCATATACCACCGCTGTTCAAACGATGTCGGCAAAAAATGCTTATCGCTTCGCTCTGCGCATTTCACGCCGAAGATAGGTTATTTTAGGAAAATAGTATGGCGCAATTCACATTTTATGGCTTTACGAAACTGATTTCTCATATTTCGTTCTCCATTATTTATGTGAATTGCGCCTTTTAACTTATAGATATTACGCTATTGCAACAAAGCGTTATTTGTTAGTTTAGGGAGTTTCGCTCTCTGCGGAGAGCGATGAGGGACGCTGTCCCCTCAACCCCTGCCACCCTTTAAAAAGCGTGGACGTAAACTTTATTTGGCTTCGCATAGCCCGACAAATTGTCAGTTCTGCAAATAATTCCGCATTCCGAATTCCTAATTCCGAATTTTATTTGAACGCTTTAATAGATTCCTCGATCTTAGCCATTTTTTCGAGAGCCTTTGCAAGCTTTGCCTTTTCGGCTTCTACCTGCTGCTGAGGGGCTTTTGCGAGGAAGCCCTGATTATTGAGCTTGCCCTGAGAGAAGTCGATATCTTTCTGTACGGTTTTCTTTTCCTTATCAAGACGTGCAAGTTCCTTTTCCTTATCTACGAGCTGGTCGAGTGGGATAAAGATTCTTGCGCTGTCGGTAACTACTGTTACAGCGTCGGGCATATCAACCTTATCGGCAATTTCTACCTCGGAAGCGGAAGCAAGTCTTTCAAAGAAGAGTACGCCCTGCTCGAATGTTGCCTTTTCTGCTGTTTCGATATGGAGTGCTGCCTTTACGGACGGCGGAACGTTCATCTCTGCACGGCGGTTTCTGATAGCCTTGATAGCAGTGATGATCTTCTCGAAGCTTACTTCGTCAGCGGCGAAGTCAAGTGCGCTGTCGTAAACGGGGAAGTCGGCGAGCATAATCGCGCCATCGCCCTCGCAGAGTGTCTGCCAAATTTCTTCGGTGATGAACGGCATAAACGGGTGGAGAAGTTTGAGCATACCCTTCATTACCCAAACGAGTACCTGCTGTGCGATCTGTGCAGTTTCACCGCCTGCCTGGATCCTCGGCTTTGTAAGCTCGATATACCAGTCGCAGTAAACGTCCCAGATGAAGTCATAGAGCTTTGAAACAGCAACGCCGAGTTCAAAGCTTTCGAGGTTCTGATTTACTTCCTTGGCGAGGGTATTGAACTTGCTTACTACCCACTTGTCTTCGATATTGAGGTTCTTCGGGAGTTCTGTTGCCTTGAAATCGTCGGGGAGGTTCATCATAATGAATCTTGAAGCGTTCCAAAGCTTATTTGCGAAGTTACGGGAAGCCTTGACCTTGTCCTCCATATAACGCATATCGTTGCCCGGTGCGTTGCCCGTTGCGAGCATAAAGCGGAGAGCGTCTGCGCCGTACTTGTCGATCTCAACGAGCGGATCAACGCCGTTTCCGAGCGACTTGGACATCTTTCTGCCCTGTGAATCCCTTACAAGTCCGTGGATAAGGACTGTGTTGAACGGAACTTCGCCCGTATGCTCGATTCCGCTGAACATCATTCTTATTACCCAGAAGAAGATGATATCGTAACCCGTAACGAGTGTATTTGTAGGATAGAAATATTTGAGATCTTCGGTCTGTTCGGGCCAGCCGAGTGTGGAGAACGGCCAGAGTGCCGAGCTGAACCATGTATCGAGTGTATCGCTGTCCTGACGCATCGGCTTTCCGCACTTAGGACAAACTGCACCGTCTTCCTTTGTTACGACCATTTCACCGCAGTCATCGCAGTAGAAAGCAGGTATCTGATGACCCCACCAAACCTGACGGGAGATACACCAGTCCTTGATATTTTCGAGCCAGTGATAGTAAATTTTATCGAAACGCTCTGGGACGAATTTTGTCTTGCCCGTTTTAACGGCTTCGATAGCAGGCTTTGCAAGAGGTTCCATTTTAACGAACCACTGTGTTGAAACTCTCGGTTCAACGGTAGTTCCGCAGCGGTAGCAAACGCCAACGTTATGGTTGTAGTCTTCTACCTTGATGAGAGCGCCCTCTGCTTCGAGGTCGGCAACGATAGCCTTTCTTGCTTCGTATCTGTCCATACCTGCGTACTTCGGATAGTCATCAGTGATCTTTGCATCTTCTGTGAGAACGTTGATAACGGGGAGCTTATGGCGAAGACCGACTTCAAAGTCGTTCGGGTCATGTGCAGGAGTGATCTTTACAACGCCCGTACCGAAGTCCATTTCAACATAATCATCGGCAACGATAGGAATTTCGCGGTGGACGATAGGGAGGATAACTGTCTTGCCGACGAAGTCCTTGTAACGCTCGTCAGCAGGGTTTACAGCAACGGCTGTATCGCCGAGAAGAGTTTCGGGACGTGTTGTGGCAAGCTCGATATATCCGCTGCCGTCGGAAAGGGGATAGCGGAGATGCCAGAAATGGCCTGCCTGATCTTCATAGTTAACTTCCGCATCGGAAATAGAGGTCTTGCAGTGAGGACACCAGTTGATGATCCTCTCACCTCTGTAGATAAGTCCCTTGTTATAAAGGTTTACGAAAACCTCACGGACAGCCTTGTTGCAGCCCTCGTCCATTGTGAAGCGTTCTCTCGACCAGTCGCAGGAGCAGCCGAGCTTCTTGAGCTGTTCGACAATTCTTCCGCCGAACTTTGCTTTCCATGCCCATGCTCTTTCCATAAATGCCGATCTGCCGATCTGTTCCTTGGTAAGACCCTCTTCAGCCATAGCGGCAACGATCTTAGCCTCGGTAGCGATAGCAGCGTGGTCAGTGCCTGGGAGCCAGAGTGCGGAGTAGCCTCTCATACGCTTCCAGCGGATAAGGATATCCTGCAATGTTTCATCAAGGGCGTGTCCCATGTGGAGCTGTCCCGTGATGTTCGGAGGGGGGATAACGATAGTGTATGGTTCTTTCTTCGGGTCAACGCTTGCCTTGAAGCACTCGTTGTCCATCCAGTATTTATAAATTTTGTCCTCTACCTCGCCGGGTTCGTAGAGCTTTGGAAGCTCTCTTTTCATATTAATATTCCTCCATTCAGATTTGCCGCAATACATTGTAATAGTGCCGCTTCATCTTATTTTTTATATATCATAAATTATTATGCCATAAAAAAGCTCTGCCGTCAATAACCGAGGAACGTCATTCCTCGCCGATCGGCAATTTTTCTTTGCTTTGTCGTAAAATTTATCACGAGAACAATGTAGGGGACGGGTTTCCCGTCCCGATTTTGACAAATCACCCAAAACGGGACGGGAAACCCGTCCCCTACAGTATTTATTTGAAAAAATGCAGATATGCGGTCGTCATTTTTCGGGATAAAACACCCTCAGTTTGTTTCTCACGGGGTAAGGCTCGGAAATATCGGTCAGACCGCAGATATAGTCAACGCTGACGTGATAAAGCACTGCAAGCTTAGCCGCGTGGGAGATAGGAATGTCGATAGCACCGCTTTCATACCGCGAATAAATCGATTGGCTGACGTAAAGATAGTCAGCTATCTGCTGTTGGGAATAACGGTGGCTTCGCCGAAGCTCTTTAATCCTTAGTTCCATTCAGCGCCTGCCGTTTCCTGCACCTTGCTGTACTTATCGTAATAATGCTTGATAATATCACGTCTTGTAATGATTCCCGCAAAACAACCTCTGTCATCGACAACGGGAAGAAAGTTCTGATCCATTACCTGCATAACAAGCTCATCGAGCTGAGCTGTGACCTTTATCGGCGGATTCCAGCCTTTGCGGATATAGTCGCCGACGATGCAGTCGCCCATTTCCTCGGCGGAAAAGAGGTGGTCGTCCATTATCGCGCGCAGAAAGTCGCCCTCGCTGACAGTTCCGACGTAAACGCCTTCGCGGTCGATAACGGGGATAGCGGTGTAGCTGCTGCTTCTCATGCAGTTGTATCCTTTTTCAAAAGTATCATCATCATAAAGGAATTCGACTGTGTTTTTTGGGTGGAGCAGAAACAGAATATTCATAGCTTGTCCTTTCCATTTTAGGTCGGTTAAAATTTCCACACGGTGAAAACTTAAACAAATTTTATTTTACCATATTATTATGAAAAATGCAAATATTTTTTATAAAATCGCAGAAACTGTTGAAAACCACCGTTTAAAGCTTGTCAAACCGTGAAAAATTTGTCAAGTTGTTTATTGAAACATAGCAAAGTTTAGTTTATAATAGTTAAGGCGGTTTTAAAACAGGTTTAAAAGCTTGTTAAAAGGCTGTCAAATAATGTCAAAGATTGTGATAAAAAGAAAATGGAAGGTGTATTATGAAGTTAACAAAAATCATCGCTGCGATCTCCGCAGCAGCAGTTCTTATGCTCACAGGCTGTTCTTCCAACACAGCTGACAACGGCTCTGCCGACACAGCATCGGACAGCGCATCTGCATCAACTATCCAGTACGCAAAGGAAGATATCAAGGTCGGCGTTATCCACATCGGCAACCCTGCTGACGGTTCGGGTTATTCCTACACACACGATGTCGGTATCCAGGATATGCAGGCTGCTCTCGGACTTTCCGATGACCAGATCATCAGAAAGAACAACGTAAGCGACGGCGACCCAACAGCTACCGAAACAGCTATCAGAGAGTGCATCGAAGCAGGATGCAACATCATCTTCGGTACAAGCTGGGGATATATGGACACAATGGAAGCTCTCGCAGACGAGTTCCCGAACGTTGTTTTCTCCCACGGCACAGGCTATAAGAATAACGGCAAGAATATGAACAACTACTTCGGCAGAATCTATCAGGCAAGATATCTTTCCGGTATCGTTGCAGGTATGAAGACCGAATCCAACCTCATCGGCTACGTTGCAGCAATGGGCAGCGAAAACTCCGAGGTTACAGGCGGTATCGATGCATTCGCTATCGGCGTTGCTTCCGTAAACCCCGATGCAAAGATCTACGTTAAGGTAACAAACAGCTGGTATTCTCCTACAGAAGAAACCAACGCTGCAAAGGCTCTTATCGCTGAAGGCTGCGATGTTATTGCACAGCACTGCGATACTCCCAACCCACAGCTCGAAGCTGAAAGCGCAGGCGTATGGGGCGTAGGCTACAACAGCGATATGATCAAGGACGCACCGGGCGCAACACTCACATCTGTTGAATGGCACTGGGGTGCATACTATACACAGGCTGTACAGCAGGTTATCGATGGCACATGGAACTGCGAGAACTACTACGGCGGTATGGCTGACGGACTTCTCGACATCTCCGACCTCAATTCTGCACTCTGCACAGATGAAATGCAGGCAAAGGTTGACGAAGCAAAGAACGAGATCCTCAACAACGGCTTCAACGTATTTGACGGCGTACTCGAAACCAATGACGGTTCAACAGTAGGCGAAGAGGATTCAACTCTCGACGATGCAACTATCAAGGGCGGCATCAACTGGTACTACAAGAACGTTGAGGTCAAGTAATTAATTCGGAATTATGAATTCGGAATTCGGAATTATTTGCAAAGCTGACATTTGATTCTAAAATCGGGCGGATCTAATATCTGCCCGATTTTTTTATTCAAAGATGCCGTAGGCGACAGGTTTCCCGTTCCGCGCCGTAAGGCGATACAATACTAAGCTCTAATGAATGTGTAGAAAATCGGAAACCCATATAAACCTGTTTGCAACACCAAACTGTTTGCAACATCAACCTGTTTTTAACAGCTACAAGCTTTTGATTGATTTTTTGTACACATTGCGATTAGATTATTCGTATAAAATAAACGAACACCCCTGATTTTATCTTTTTATCAGATAAAATCAAGGGTGTTTTGTTATGCAATAAAACCTACAAAATATGCGTTGAAAATCGCTGCCGCGATTCGGGACTGGAAACCCGTTTCCTACAATATTTGTGCCCGTTTTTACACCAAAATTCGATGTATTGGTAGGGCGGATATGGAATCCGCCCCTACAGAAATAGGTTTTTGATGCAAATTCGCGGAACACAAATAATTACGAATTACGCATTATTTTCTCGCTTCGTCAAAGAGCGCCTTAACTTCGTCGGAGGGTTCTTTGTCGATAAGGGAAACAATAACGGTGAGGAGTATCGAAACGATGAATCCCGGAACGATAGAGTATAACATTCCGCTCCAGTGAAGAACATATTCCCAAACGATAACCGTTGCCGCGCCGCCGATGATGCCTGCGACTGTACCCTTGAGCGTAAGTCTTCTCCAGTAGAGGGAGAGGATAATTGCAGGACCGAATGCTGCGCCGAAGCCTGCCCATGCGTTTGAAACGATGCCCATGATAGAATCCTTCGGGTCAAGTGCGAGTATGCAGGCAATAACGGAAATAACCATTACCGCGCCGCGGCTTATCCACATAAGCTTTTTATCGGAGGTTTCTTTCTTTACGATAACTTTATAGAAGTCATTTACAACTGCGGAGGCTGTAACGAGGAGCTGGCTGTCTGCGGTGCTCATAATTGAAGCAAGCACTGCGGAGAGGAATACGCCTGCGAGCGCACCGGGGAACAGACGCTTTACAACGTCGATGAAGATAAGCTCCTGCTGGTTTCCTGTGAGTGTAACGCCGATGCTGTCGAGGTAAACTCTTCCGAGGATACCGATAAGTACAGCTGCGCCGAGTGAGATTATTACCCAGACGATAGCGATTATAGCGGATTTCTTAACGCTCTTTGCGTCCTTGATAGCCATAAAGCGAACGAGGATGTGCGGCATTCCAAAGTAGCCGAGCGCCCAGGCAAGGTCGCTTATAATGGAGTTTGCGCCTCTGCCGCTTACCAATGATGCATAGCCCGAAGCATCTGCACCCTCAGCAACGATCTTTGGTGTTGAAGTGACCATTTCCCAGCTAAAATCGGGAGTTGCTGTAATAAGTGCGATAGGGAGTGCAACTATTGTAAAGAACATCAGCAAGCCCTGAACAAGGTCTGTCCAAGCAACGGCGTTAAATCCGCCGAGGAATGTATAGATGATGATTATAAGTGCGGAAATGATAACCGCTGCCTTTGCGTATGTTTCGTTGGAGCTGTCGATGTTGAAAACGACTTGGAAAAGCTTGCCGCCCGAAACGAATGCGGAGGTCGTATAAACGAGGAAGAAGATGAAGATTACGACTGCGCATACAAGACGAACTATCGGGCTGTCAGCCTTGAAACGGTTCTGAAGATACTGAGGTATCGTGATAGCGTCGCCTGCTTTTTCGGTGAACTTACGAAGCGGCTTCGCAACGAATGCCCAGTTGAGTATCGTACCGACAGCAAGACCGATAGCGATCCAGTAGTTTCCCATACCCGTGGCATAAGCCGCACCCGGAAGACCCATAAGCAGCCAGCCGCTCATATCGGAAGCCTGCGCGGACATTGCCGTTACCCACGAATTAAGACCTCTTCCTGCGAGGAAGTAGTCGCTCATTTTTTTGCTCTTGTTGCTGAAATAGAAACCGATGCCGATCATGATAAGAAGATATATCACGAAAGCGATCAGCACGGGTACATCAGCGTTTCGGAAAAACCCCATTGATTTACCGCCTTTCATAATGATAAAATTTTAAACTGATAAATTTAATTATACTATTTTTTATGTGCGTGAGTATGAACATTTAGTGAACGTGCATCAACTTTGGTGAATTTATGCAATTAAGCTGAGTAAATACGTCCTTTATAAACAAAAAGCACAATGAAAACACACGCTTTTATGTTCTTTGATTTTTTTATTTTGCAAGAACGGACTGAATATAATGCTTTGCCGCTCTGCCGCTTCTGCCGTTTCTGCGGAGGGCGAACGCTTCCGCACCCATAAGAAGCTCGTCCGTGACCTCTATGCCGTTTTCCTTTGCGAGATTTTCAACTATCTTCAGATAGTTCTCCTTGTCAGGCTTTAAGAACGCAACTTTAAGTCCGAAACGCTCGGAAAGGGAGATAAGTTCCTCTCTCGTGTCGGCAACGTGCATATCGTCACCCTCTCTGTCGGAGAATTTCTCTTTGACAAGATGCCGTCTGTTGCTCGTTGCATAGATAGCAATGTTGGAAGTCTTAGCTGTAGCCGAGCCTTCGAGAACGGCTTTGAGCGAGCTGAAATTATCATCATCGGACGAGAACGAAACATCATCGATGAAAATGATAAATTTGAGCGGATTTTTTGCTATCTTTTCGATAACATCGGGAAGTTCGGGGAGCTGCGATTTGTTAAGCTCAACAAGGCGAAGTCCCTCGTCCTTGTATTCGTTGACAACAGCCTTTACGGTCGAGGATTTTCCCGTGCCAGCGTCGCCGTAAAGAAGCACGTTTGCGGCAGGCTTGTTGTTGAGGAGCGCAAGAGTGTTGCTTATTACCTTGCCGCGTTCAAGTTCATATCCCGAAAGCTGCGAAAGGCGCTGAGGGTCGGGGTTCTTTATCGGCATAAGTTTGCCGTTTTTCAGCGTGAAAGCGTAATATTCGGCGAAGATGCCGTAGCCCTTGGTCGAAAGGCAGCTCATACGCTCGGTATAAGCCTTGGTGAAGTTCACGGGTGAGGTTTTCCAGTCCGAAGCAACATAAGCGGCGTGTTCGCCCATTGCTTTTTTTACCGTGTCGGAGGTTATCTCGGCAATTTCCTGCAAAACTTCAAGTTCAGCCTTTGCAGCTTTTTCAATATGTTCGGGAACTTCCTCAAAAGCGGCAAGGCGGAGCATAAAAGGGTTCTCGTTCTCAGTAACTGCGCCGAGTATGTAGTCGGTGAGATCGTCCGTTGTCTTGTAAAGCGAATTAACGAAGCTGCCGTAAGTCGCAGGTGTCGGCTCGCGGAGCATTGCGAGAAATTCCTTTACGGTTTCATCTTCAAGAATACCTCTGAAAACCGAAAGAGCGCTCAGCTTTTCGGCATAAGGCATAAGTGTGTTGACAGTCATTTCTATCGTTCCTTTTTGAAAAAATCTTTACCCTTAATTATAGCACTTTAGCGTAAAAATACAATAGACAGCCTGTTTTTTGTCATTTCTGACAGAATAATGCCGACAATTCCCTACTCTATTGAAAATTTGATATAAATATGCTATAATTATAGTGTTATTTTTTTCTAAGGAGCAAATTTCAAAATGGATATAAATTTTCATATTCCTGATTTTATCAATCACTGCCGACTTAACCTGCTTCTGCTCACGCTTATGCAGCAGCACCCCGAATATTTCCGCGAAGGCGTGAAGATAGCGTCCGTTTTCGGCGCGTTTCCTCCGTCACTTTGGAACGGCGGACGAAATACGGTCGGCGTTGTTGATGATGAGATAATAAAGCAGGTCACAAAGGCGTTCAATTCAAGAGGTGTTCCGCTCCGATTCACATTCACGAACCCTCTTATCGAGGAAAAGCACCTCGGCGACCCTTTCTGCAATAAAGTTATGAGAATGTGCGATAATGGTCTGAACGAAGTCATTGTCCTTTCACCGATACTCGAAGAGTACATTCGCAAAAATTACCCAAGCTACAAGATAACCTCGTCCACCTGCAAGGAGATACGAAACGCCGACGAGCTTTCCGCGGAGCTTGAAAAAGACTATCATTACGTCGTTCTCGACTATAACTGGAACAACAATTTCGAGTTTCTCGAAACTCTTCCGCATAAGGAAAAGTGCGAGCTTCTCATAAATGCCTGCTGCGTTCCGAACTGCCCGAGAAGAGGCGAACATTACCGTTCTATCGGCGAAACTCAGATAAAGTATGCGGAATATATGAAAACTCCGCCGATGATGCGCAAACCTACACACTTCGAGGACTTCAAATGCCCGTCGATGCTTCGCCACATCTATCAGATAACCGACCTTCCAACGCATATTTCGCCCGATGCGATCGTCGAAAAATACGTCCCAATGGGATTCAATCAGTTCAAGATCGAGGGAAGAACTGTCCCCGACATCGCACTCGCCGAAAACTACATTTATTATATGATAAAACCTGAATACAAGGACACCGCGCGCCTTGAACTGCTCGGTACACTCACGCAGAAAACAAAATATTTCAACTAATATCGTCATTCTGCACAAAAAATATCGTTTTCTTTAACAAATCGATTAAAAGAGCCTTGTTTTGGCTGTTTTATTCATAGTTTGATTCAATAATTAAAATAAAATTAATATTTGGTTAATATATTATCCACATAGAGCGTTGTAAAAGCCGTTATAATTGAAATAAGAGCCGCTGCGTTTAGGCATTTTGACAGCGCAGCAAAAAATCTATTTGTAGGAGGACAGAGGGCATCAGAGCCTGTACATAACGATGAAAGATTTAGCTGTTGTATATGCTACAAAATACGGTCATACCAAGCAATATGCCGATTGGATGAAAGAAGAAGCCGGCGCGGATATTTTCGCTGTGGCTTCATTCACGTCCACCAAGGCGCTCGAATATAAAGCCGTTGTCTTTGCAGGCGGCGTTTACGGCGATAAGATACTGATAATGGACTGGCTGAAAAAGAATCTCGGTCAGGTCAATGTCAACAAGATAATCATTGCCGCGGTTTCGTGGTACTGCAATGATTCCGAAGAAGCCAAGGCTCGCCTTATCGCGGAAAACTATCCAGAACAGTTCAAGAACGTTGTCCCTCTCGTTGTCATCAACAGCGGCATCGATAAGAAGAAAACGAGCGTTATGGACAAAGCACAGCTCCTTGCCGCTCAGACTTCGATAAACAAGCATGATGTTCGTACAGCCGATGATATCAACGCACTTGCGATAATCAAAGGCTACTCCGATTCAACTTCAAAGGATAACTTAAAGAGTCTTATCGCAGCCGTGCAGAATATACTAAATCCGCCGAAGAGATCCGCGCAGAGAGCGGCTGAAGAAATAAGAGCCGCTTTGAACGAAACGCAGAACAAGACCGCTGCAGAAGCGCCAAAGCCAACACCTGCTGCTCCCGTTCAGCCTAAACCTGCCGCAGAAGCTCCGAAGCCTGAGACTGCTCCGATACCAAAACCCGAGCCGCCAAAGCCTGTTCAGCCGAAGCCTGCTGCACCGAGCGGCGGACACGTTGTTACTTCGCTCGATGATGCGCTTGCCGCACTTTCATCGGGAAATGTGCTTCTCAACAAGCCTCCCGTTCATCAGCCTAAGCCTGCCGAAGCAGCAAAACCGACCGAAACAGAGGAAAAGGCTGCCGAACCTATTCGCGAAGAACCCGTCAAAGCTGAACCGACAGTTGAAACTCCAGTTCAGCCTAAGGAAGAACCCAAGGCTGAAGCTCCCAAGCCTGCTCAGCCAAAAACCGAACAGCCTAAGTCTGTTACACAAAACGGTGAGCCTATCGTAGCTTCACTCGATGATGCTCTTGCAGCGCTTTCATCGGGAAATGTGCTTCTCAATCATCCTCCCGTTCATCAGCATAACGCCGAAGTGCCAAAGGCTGAACCTATCAAGGAAGAGCCTAAGCCGATTCAGACAGAAAACGTTAAGGAAGAACCCAAGGCTGAAATTTCCAAACCTGTTCAGACCGAACCCGTCAAGGAAGAGATCAAAGCCGAAGCACCTAAGCCGGTTCAGACAGAGCACGTTAAGGAAGAAGTCAAGGCTGAAATTCCGAAACCTGTTCAGACCGAACCTGCCAAGGAAGAACCCAAGGCTGAAGCACCTAAGCCTGTTCAGACCGAACCCGTTAAGGAAGAGGTCAAGGCTGTCGCTTCTATCGTTGTAAATGCGCTCCGCGAAAAAGTCGCAAGCGAAAAGAGCGGCGAAGACACGTTATTTACTCAGGTCGATGTTACGGATATTCCGAGCATCAATCATATTATGGACAATACCAAGCTCGACAATGGCATCAACCCAAGCGAACTTGGCAAAATAAAGGATATAAAGGCTGTTCCTCACGAAGATGACAGCGCAGTTCAGAACACCTACGCAGGAATTGCAGAACCCGAGATACCTCCGCTTTCCGACATTGCCGAAAGCGCGGAGATGAAGCGCCCGAAGCAGGAAGAAGACGAAAATGACAACGTCCTCTCTATCGCAGACGATATTGCCAAGCTCACAGCACCGAAGCCGACAGCTCCGAAGCCAGCACCAATGCCGAAGCCTGTGGCTGCCGCACAGCCTGCTCCGACACCTGCGCCGATGCCTGCTCCCGTTCCGACACCTGCCCCTGCTCCTGCGCCGATGCCAACGCCAAAGCCTGCAAGCACAGCGCCTAAGCATAACAGCTATATGGATCTTTTCGCACGCAAGAAGCCTGCGGCAGAACCAGCTGCACCCGTTCAGACAGCAGCACCGGCACCGACTCCCGCACCTGCGCCGACTCCTGCGCCGTCACCGATATCCGATATCCTGTTTGACCCTATCGCAGCTGCACCGACACCTGCCCCTGCTCCTGCACCAAAGCCTGCTCCCATAAACAATGCAGGCATAGACTTCGATTTCGATATTCTCGGAAACGAAAGCTCCACAGCGAACAGAACAAGCTCCAGAGCGCTCAACGCAGTTGAAGATCTCGCAAAAGCAAAGGCTAAAGCCGAAGCTGACCGCCTCAAGAGCGAAAGAGAGCGCGAGGAACAGGCTGCAAGAGATGCCGCTGCTGCAAAAGCAGACAATACATACGATATAATCAATAACTCCATCGACCTCGATGTGACCGACAACGGCGCTCCGAGCATGGACAACAGCGCCCTCTTCGGCAGCGAACCCGAAAAGAAAGACATCGGCAACATCAGCATGGACGATGAACCCGAAACCGAGGAAACAGCAGATGAGACCTTCGGCGACGATGTAATGTTCGTTGATGATTATGACGATTCCGAACTTGACGGCCTTACCGCGGCTGATCTGCTCGCTCCCGAACAGCCTGTTAAGCAGAACGGCCACAAGAGAATGGATTTCAAAAAGCTCCAGCAGGAGATCGAGGAATCTATCGAACTCAACAGACAGATCCGCGACAAGGAACGCACAAGAAATATGCGTGAAAGCGAACGCAAGGCTCTTGCCGAAGCTGAAAAAACTTCGAAGAAGGGCATCAAGCAGCCTGAGGATGCAGATATCTTCTTCAAGCGCCCGGGCAAGGATTATTATTCCTCCGACTCAATGCCCGAGATCAAGTTCAACAGACACGGAAACGGTTTCTGATAAAACCAATGACAGACTTTTTTACAGCACCGCATAATACTGATTATGCGGCGCTGTTATGTTTAATACTAAACACCAATAAAATACAGAAAAAATCTGCGCCGAAATCCAATATATCAAAGATTGTCGGCTTGATTTTTTCCAAATTTTAAATGGTGTTTAGTATAAGAACTTGTCAACATAGAAAAAATATGGTATAATAAAAGCTATGAGATACA
>CALANW010000047.1 GCA_937926145.1 uncultured Ruminococcus sp.
ATCGTGAATATGCGGTATGTTCGCAGCATCGGCAAGACGGATATTATGCTTGACAGTGGTGAAAACATTCCGCTTTCACGGCGGCTTTATAAGGAAGTTAATGAGAAGTTTATTCGGTTTTATACTTCAAACGATGACAGGTGACAGTTGACAGTTAATAGTTAATAGTTGATGGTTGACAGTTAAGGTGTCGCTTGCGGCGAAATATTTATAATAGATCTGCGAAGCAGATACCGAAATTATCAATTATCAATTTTCAATTCTCAATTCGCAGGGGGATAATTTATGACAATAGCAATAATCATCGGTGCGGCAATACTATTTATTGCCGTCTGCGTTACGGTATTTTTTCTTCTCCGCCGCACCCTATACAATATGATAGACCGCCGGATAGAGCGCTTTCAGAGCGAGCTTATCGAAAAGCAGGTGCGCGAGATACAGAATATGTACCGTCAGGTGCGTGGTTGGCGGCACGATTACCGCAACCACATAAACAATATGAAAATACAGCTTTCCGAGGGCAATTATGACAAGCTTTCCGACTATCTGAACGAGCTTGCGGACGATCTTGACACGGTGGACACCGTAATAAAGACGGGCAATGTTATGGCGGACGCTATCCTCAACAGCAAGCTGAATGTTGCAGAGAAAATGAACATAAAGCTTAATGTGAAAGCGAATGTTCCCGACAAGCTGCCTATGAGCGATGTTGAGCTTTGTTCAATGCTTGGAAATATACTGGATAACGCAGTTGAAGCCTGCGGCACGCTTCCCGAAGAGGAACGCTTTATGCGTGTATATATCGGCAAGCTGAAAGGGCAGCTGTATCTTTCGGTGCAGAACTCCGCAGGCAAAGTACGCAAGTCGAAAAATACATATCTCTCCACCAAAGAGGGCGAACACGGCTACGGGTTATTCCGAATAGACAGGGTTGCGAAAAAGTACGGCGGCTATGTCAATCGTCAGAACGAGGAAGGCGTGTTTGCCACTGAAATAATGGTGCCGCTCAATAGTTAATAGTTGATAGTGAATAGTTAATAGTTATGAGGTGAAATATGTATAACAAATCAATTATAGAAGAAAAAAGTAAACGATTTGCCATTAGAATAATTAAGTTATATAAATACTTAAATGCAGAGAAGAAAGAATTTGTTATCTCTAAGCAAATGTTGCGCAGTGGGACAAGTATCGGGGCAAATGTCAAAGAGGGAGAATATGGTCAGAGTACAGCGGATTTCATCAGCAAAATGAGCATTGCACTTAAAGAAGCAGCAGAAACATTATACTGGCTGGAGCTTCTCGTACAAACAGATTACATAACAAAAGAACAATATGAAAGCATCAGTTTCGACTGCATCGAGCTAATAAAGATACTCACATCAATAGTAAAATCAACAAAATCCAACTAATAACTATTAACTATTAACTATTAACTGTCAACTGTATTTCCTTTCGTTCTGTATTTTGACCGTTCGTTCCGAGATCGGCACGAACGGTCTTTTTTGTGATATGATAAATGTGAGGTGAGATTATGGTAAAGGTAACAAAATGGGACAGAAAAAAGAAGAAAGAGGATTGGGCGAAATATCGAAAGGAGCAGGCAAAAATTAAGTATAAGATCTCTGAGAATATGCGGTATATTCTTGCGGAACTATGGAAAAGCCATCCGCTAATGTTTGTTCTGATTTTTGCTCAGGTGATAGCACTTGTCGCAGAATCGCTTTTCACAACCTTTACAGGGAAATATGTTGTTGAGCTTGCCTTGGGAACATCATCAAGGATCCGGCTTGCAGTGATATGCCTTTTGCTTATTATCGGCGAGCGAATTACAAAATATATCACGCACGAAATTTATGATTACGGCGGATATTACGGAGATTATAAATTTGCCTGCCATATGACCCGAAAAATTATACGCAAGAATATGTCCACAGACTATGAAAACAATGAAAGCTGTAAAAACAGCGACGCCATACAAAAGGCGTGGGTAGGCTCTGATTATATATCGTATCAGACTGTAAACACAATAAAATTATTTCTGTCAGCGGTTTTGCGTGTTGTTGCATACGGCGGAATACTTTCAATGCTGAGTCCCGTTATGCTGTTAATTGTCGGAGTTCCTGCGATAGCAAGCTTCTATATTGAGCGTCATAAAATGATGTGGATATGGAATATGTCTGACAACTGGCAGAAATATGTCCGTGAGCTCAATTACATCAGTGATGCAGGAAGTGATTTTTCAGCCGCAAAGGATGTTCGTGTTTATGGCATGGATAAGTGGTTTGCAAAGCTGTTTGCAAGGTCATTCGGAAATCGTCTTAACTGGTATGAGCAGCAGGACGAATGGTCGTTCAGGCATGACCTTGCCCGTGTGCTGATGGTTCATTTATCAGATTTTGCCGCTTATGCCTGCGTTATTTATATGGTCGTGAACGGGGATATCGGAGCAGGCGATTTTGTGCTGTACTTTAATTCGATATCTGAATTTAGCTGGGCGGTAAGAGAGGTTTTTGATAAGGCTTCGGGTTTTAACTGGCTTTCGGAGAATATTTCGTTTTCAAGGGAATACCTCGATATTGAAGATAAAACAAATCGCAGAGCAGGGGAAAAGCTTCCGACAGGTGAGTGTGAAATTGAATTTCGGAATGTAAGCTACAAATACGTCGGTGCGAAAAAGCCGACTATTGAGAATATTTCCTTTAAGCTTCATAAGGGTGAGCGGCTTGCATTGGTGGGTCTTAACGGCGCAGGAAAAACAACGCTTATAAAGCTTATGTGCGGTCTTTATGACCCTACCGATGGTGAGATCCTCCTGAATGGCAAGCCTGTGAACAGCTATAACAGAGATGAATATTTTAAGCTTTTCAGTGCGGTTTTTCAGGATATATGTATTTTGCCCGTGACTGTTGCCGAAAATATTTCTGGAGCTGAAGCAGGAAAATATGACCCTGACAGGGTCCGCAGCTGTATGAAAAAGGCAGGCATCTACGAAAAGGTCATGAGCTTGCCCGAAAAGGAAAATACCCGACTTGTAAAATCTGTTTTTGAAAATGCGGTGGAGCTTTCAGGCGGAGAAACTCAGAAGCTTGCGCTTGCGAGAGCTTTGTACAAGGATGCTCCCGTGCTTTTGCTTGATGAGCCGACGGCGGCACTTGACCCTATCGCAGAGCAGAAAATGTATCTTAATTATGCAGATTTTTCAAAGGGAAAATCAAGCATATTTATCTCTCACAGACTTGCTTCGACCCGTTTTTGCGACAGGATAATCCTGATAGAAAACGGCGGGATCGCCGAGTGTGGAACTCACGCAGAGCTTATGGCTCAAAACGGCAAATATGCCGAGCTTTTTGAGCTTCAAAGCAGCTATTATAATGATGAGGAGGTGCAGATAAATGAGTGACAATAACGAAAAAATTCTTACACCAAAGGAAAAACGTGAGGTAATACGCAGAACACTTAAAGCTGTCGATAAGGCGGACAAGGGGTATATTGCGAGAGACACGATAAAATACTGCGTTGACCTTTCGGGCAATATATTGACAGTTTTTCTTTCTGCGCTTGTTATTGACGGAATTGCAGGTGCAAAGCCTGTTGATACCCTGTTTATTTATGCGGCGATAGTTGTCGGCGTTCAGGCTTTGCTTTCCGTGGTGCAAAGATTTCTTTTCAGACGTAATGATTCTCACAGCTTCAAGAAAACTACGAATATGCAGAAAAATCTCTGGCAAAAGGTTATGACGATGGATTATGTCCACCTTGAAAGCACGGATATGCAGAATAAGTACGCAAATGCTTGGCGTCAGCCTGAAAACCGTACTGCGGGAATAGAGGCGCTCTGCAATTATTTTAAGAACACTGTCGGCGGAGTTTTTATGGTAGCTTTAGGAGTTATCCTGATTAGCCCGACCGTATTCAGAATGCCAACCGAAACAGATGGCTTTATCGGCTTTATACAGTCGATTTGGGGATTTATCACGGTGGCAATAATCGTGACAGCGTTGGAGCTTATAAAATCCTTGGTGATAAACCCAAAAGCGATAGTAGGATTTGAAAAAATACATAACGATAAAAATGTTATTATGGCAGACCGTGCAGGAAATTTTTTTAATCATTATGTGCTTAATAACTACCGCAACGGCAAAGAAATTAGAATATATTCACAGCAGAGCCTTATTGAAAAGGAACTTGACAAGGCGCAGAAAACAAACCTTGACGGCTGGCTTCGGGGCTATAAAAATGCCATGCTTCCGAATTTTATATTCCAAATCATAAATATTCTGACTAAGATACTTATGTATGGCTTTGCAGTGTTAAGAGCGATTAGCGGAATGCTGACTCCGGGAGAAATTATCGCATTTGTGGGATATTTCAACGAGATATCCGCAGGCGTTTCGGAGATTTCCGATGGAATGGGACTGCTTAAAATAACGCCGACATTCTGCAAGCAGTATTTCGACTTCCTCGACATTCCCGATGAAAAATACCAAGGCACTATTCCTACCGAAAAGCGTGATGACAATGAGTATGAATTTGAGTTCAAACACGTCTGGTTCAAATATCCCGACAGCAAGGAATACACTCTTAAAGACATAAATCTGAAATGGCGGATAGGCGAGAAAATGGCACTGGTGGGCAAGAACGGCTGCGGAAAATCCACGCTTGTGAAGCTGCTTTGCAGGCTGTACGATCCCACTGAGGGCGAGATAACGCTCAACGGAATAGACATCAGAAAATACAAATACGAAGAGTATATGGAGCTTTTCTCAGTGGTGTTTCAGGACAGCAAGCTGTTTTCGTTCAGCCTTGCGGAGAATGTTGCTGCCGACACGGAGTATGATGCCGAGCGTGTGACCGACTGCGTTATCCGTGCTGGACTTGGCGAACGGCTTGATACAATGGAAAATGGCATTGAAACCTGTCTTTACAAGGACTTTGATGAGAACGGTGTGGAAATTTCGGGCGGAGAGGCACAGAAGCTGTGTCTTGCAAGGGCGATATACAAAGGCTCACCGTTTATAGTCCTTGACGAGCCGACAGCGGCACTTGATCCTATTTCGGAGTATGATATTTACACCAAGTTCAACGGCATTGTCGGAACAAGAACGGCTATCTACATTTCGCACAGACTGTCAAGCTGCCGTTTCTGCGATGAGATAACCGTTATGGATAACGGACGAATCGCCGAGCGTGGTTCACACGATGAACTGCTTAGCAATGGCGGCGTTTACAAGGAGCTCTGGACCGCTCAGGCGGAGTATTATAAGGATACTGCCGGGGAGCTGTTTGCGTGATGATTTTGAAAAGCACATTGCTTGTGAGTTTGCAGGTGATGTGCTTTTGATTATATGCAATAAAATTACTTTATTTGACATATACAACATAATATGGTATAATTACTTGAAATAATGGTACGTTACATATATCTGATAAAAAAGATTGATAAGGTTTTTTTGAGGGAATGATGAGATAACTTTAAGTAAACCGAAAAAATATAAGTCAGCCGTATTTCTGAAAACAAGCGGTAAATATGGCTTGTTTTAATGGCAGAAAATAAAACTTTCGGCAATAGTTACGGGGTAAAAATATGGACACGCTGATATTAAATGGTTTGCAAAATTCAAGTGAACATCATATAGTGGATTTTCTTGCAAAACAACTTCACGATATGCATAAGATCGTAAATTTATATTCCTATGATGAAATCATTGACGAAACTGATATTGATGAATATGTGAAAAAATGCGATGCTGTGGTTATTGTTTCGCCTATAATTTTCGGAACTTTGTCGGGAAAAATAATTGACTTTGCAGCAAAGTATATCGGTTTAAGCGAGGAGTTTGTTCAAAAATACGGTGCGGTTATCTTTACTTGTGATAATAGTGACAGCGTTTGTGCTTCCGAAACAGCACAAATGATATTGAACTGTTTTAATGTTAGGGAAAAATTTGCTGATGTTGTTATAGGTAGGGGAAAATATGAAAATATTCTGCTGATCGCTGATCGGCTAAACTCAAAAGCTTGCAATGAAAATACCGATAAAGGAACTGTAACAAAATTCAGCTCACCGCAGGAAAAGATAAAACTGTTCCGCTCATTGTTCAAGGGCAGGAAAGACGTTTATGCGCTTCGGTGGCAAAATGCCAAGACGGGCAAAAGCGGTTATTCTCCCGTATGTTCAAACAAGTGGGTTACGGGTGTATGCAATATGCAGGCGGTGAAATGCCCGGAATGCACGTACCGCAGCTTTGCGCATCTTGACGATAAGGCTGTATATGCACATCTTTGCGGAAAAGATGAATTATGCCGTGATGTTATCGGGATATATCCTATGCTGTCTGATGAAACGACAAATCTGCTTGTGCTTGATTTTGATGACGGCGATTGGAAAAGCGATGCCGCTGCGGTTCGTTCGGTTTGCAAAGAATACAACATTCCGTGCTGCGTTGAGCGTTCACGTTCGGGTGAGGGTGCGCATATCTGGGTGTTCTTTGAAAAACCAATTTCAGCGGCATCGGCACGAAAGCTTGGCAGTGGAATACTCACCGAAGCTATGAAAAAATGCCACACCATAAGCTTTGATTCTTATGACAGAATGTTCCCGAATCAAGACACAATGCCGACGGGCGGTTTCGGGAATCTTATTGCGCTTCCGCTTCAAAAGCAAGCTGTACTTCGTGGTAATTCGCTTTTTATTGACGAAAATTTTCAGCCTTACTCCGATCAATGGGCGTATTTGTCCCATGTGGTAAAATTATCGGTGGAAACGCTGACAGATTTGATAAAAAAGCTGTGCATAAAATCCGATTTGGGAGAATTATATTCGGACGAAAATGAACAGATCGAATTTGATAAGGTTGCAGGTGGGCTATTTCCAGACAGCTTGGATATTATCGTTTCAAATATGCTTTTTATCCCTAAGAACGATATTTCTCAAAATGGACTTAACAGAATAAAGCGACTTGCAAGCTTCAAAAATCCCGAGTTTTACAAAGCACAGGCAATGAGAATGTCAATCTACGGCAAACCGAGGATAATTTCTCTTGCAGACGAAAACGAGAAATACATAATGCTACCAAGAGGGTGCAGGGAATCGCTTGAAATGCTTCTATCGGAAAATAACTGTGCAGCAAATTATGAAGATAAGACCGAAAAGGGCAGGAGCATTGATGTAAAATTTAACGGTGAGCTTCATAATGACCAGCAGGAAGCTGTTTCGATGATGATGAAATATGATAACGGAATTATTGCGGCTACGACCGCTTTCGGAAAGACGGTAACAGCTATCGGACTTATTGCGCAGCGCAGGGTCAACACACTCATTCTTGTTCACACGCAGGCACTTTTGCAGCAATGGAAAAAGGCGCTTGAACAGTTTCTTATCATAAATGAAGCTCTGCCCAAATCAATTCAAAGCAAGGGAAGAAAGAAACGGGTTTCGGCTGTCGGGCAGCTTGGCGGCTCAAAAAATACATTGAATGGAATAGTTGATATCGCAGTCATTCAATCGCTGTACAATGACGGCGAGGTCAAGCCGATTATTAATGATTACGGAATGTTGATCGTTGATGAATGTCATCATATTTCAGCATTCAGCTTTGAATCAGTGCTTCGTGCGGCAAAAGCAAAGTATATTTACGGGCTTACGGCAACACCGAAACGTTCGGACGGACATCAGCCTATAATTTATATGCAATGCGGTGCAATAAGGTTTACTGCCGACGCAAAAGCTTACGCCGAAAAGCATAGTTTCGGTCATATTCTTATACCGAGATTCACAAAATTCCGATGTGCCGAAATCGACAAAAAGCTTACCGTCACAGAAGTGTATAAAGCACTTACCGAAAGCGAATACAGAAACAAGCTTATTGCAAGTGATGTAAAAACATCGGTTGAGAGCGGGCGAACGCCGATAATCATATCCGAGAGAATGTCGCATATTCATACTCTGTCTGAGATGCTTTCGGAAGCGGCGGATAATATTATTGTATTGAGCGGACAAGGCTCTGCCAAAGCTAAGAGAGAGCTTATTGAGCGAATACAAAATATCCCGACCAATGAAACGCTGATAATTCTTGCAACGGGCAAATATGTCGGCGAGGGTTTTGACTGTCCAAGACTTGATACGCTGTTTCTTGCAATGCCTATATCGTGGGACGGTACGCTTGCGCAGTATGCAGGGCGGCTTCACAGAGAATATGAGGGCAAGCAGGAAGTAATTATATATGATTATGTTGATATAAATGTCGCAATGCTTGAAAATATGTACAAAAAGCGTTTACGTGGTTATGCAAAGCTTGGATATTCGCCGAGAGAAAACAAGGAGGACGGATTCAGAACGATTTACGGGAATGATTATGAAAATGACCTGTATCGTGATATTGCCGCAGCGAAGAAAAGCGTGACCGTTGCAGGCGCATACATTTCATCAAGAAGCCTTAATATGCTGATAAAATATGCGGAGCAGGTCATGACAAACGGAGTGAAATTCAAAGTTGTGACAAAGAAAAACAGCAACGCTTACAACGAGAAAATTGAAAGGCTGCTGAATTTTCACGGCATAGATAATTTGCTGAAAAACAAACTCAACAGCAGCTTTGCTGTTATTGACAGCAGAACGGTTTGGTATTCGACCGATGAGATATTCAATTACAATGAGGGAAGTTTTGTTTTGCGAATTGAAGATGAAGTGTTGGCAGGAGAACTGATTTGTACATATTAAAATAATCTAAAAAAACAGAGTTGGCAAATTTCAGGCATTTGCCAACCCTGTTTTTATAATTATTCAAAATCCATTATATCATTTAAATCAACAAGCACAATCCTGCCGTCCGATTTGGCTTCATCTATAACAGCCTCGGTGAAGCCCGATTTTGAGAAAAGATAATAATAGGTGTCATTTCTTTTTTTGCTGAATATGTCGGCTTTGGCTTTTAGCTCACGAAGCACGGAAATATCAAGCTTTTCGTTGCGCCATTTGCACTCACCGAAAATGTAATCCTTTCTGTCGTTGGCGACCAAATCAATTTCCTCCTGGCCGTGAGTGGTCGGGTTAGTGCCCCACCACCTGCCGATCGAAGTAAACAGGATTGGAAGTTCGCCTTTGGCATTTTTCTCACACATATAATCCGTGCAGACCTTTTCAAAAACAAGTCCCATATATCCGCTGTAATCGGGCTCGATCTTTTTCAGCCATACTGCCTGCTGTGCGCCCGTTTCGATAAGCGTTCTGTTTGCGAAAACATAGCGATACCAGAAGCGGAACATAAAATCCGATATTCCATAGATAGTTTTTCGTGAAGCTTCCTTTTCTCCGAACGGAGTTTCCTTGTAGAGAATTCCAAGCTCGCACAGCGTCTTGATATATTTCAGGCATTTTGCGGAATCTTCGCCGATCTTCGTGGAAATTTCGTTGGCTTTGGTGTGTCCGCCTGCGATTGCTTCGATAACAGCGCTGTAAACTCCAGGCTCCTGCACTTCCTGACGGAGAAGCAGCAAGGCTTCCTCATAGAGATAGGAAGTCACTTTCAGATATGACCGCTTAATATTTTCCTCAAAGCTTTCTTTGGGGTCGATCTGCTGCAAATACAGGGGAGTACCGCCGAATGCGCCGTACAGTTCAAGCTTTTCTTCATCGGAGAAGCCGTCAAGGAACTTGCAGCTTGTCCGATAATTGAACGGTTTCATGTGAAGCTGTGCGGTTCTTCTGCCGAACAGCGGACTTTTTGAGCCGAGGACTTCCTTTTCCATAAATCCCATATAGCTTCCGCAGAGGATAATGAAAAGATTGCCGTTTACAAGCTTGTGGTCGATAAGATGCTGAAGCTCCGAGAGCAGTGCCTTGTTTTTTCTGACAAGATAGGGGAACTCGTCTATCACGATAACAAGCTTTTTGCCGTTCTGCCGTTCATCAATATATGAAAGTGCATTTGTCCACGACGAAAACGGCTCTAAGTTATTTTCACCGTAGAAGCCGAAAACAAGCGAGGAAAACTTTTCAAGATTAAGCTTGTCATTGCTTTGCTCTGCGGAATAGAAAACGGTATCCTTGTCTTTGCAGAACTCGTTCAGCAGTGTGGTTTTTCCGACACGTCTGCGCCCGTACAGAACAAAAAGCTGAAATTTATCCTGTGAATACAGCTCATTCAGATCCGCAAGCTCTTTTTCTCGTCCGATAAATGCTTCACGCATAGTTATGCTCCTTAATTTATTCTTGATTAATTTACTTTAAAGTTAATTATATGCATTTCTTCATAATTTGTCAAGAGGGGTAAGAAAAAAATTTATCTTTTAAGGTGAATTGGGAGCATTTATAACTGTATATGTATCAGATCCCACTCTGCACAATAAAAACAAACTCCTGCGAATGCCCCATTTTGCGTACATTATTGCGAGTAAAGCTCCATTGCTGTTCGGGTGTCATCATATTGACCATCTGACCGCCGATAGAGCCTGCTTCACGGGCTGTAAGATCGCCGTTGTAGCCGTTGCGAAGGCTTACGCCTACTTCGTTTGCAGCTTCCATCTTAAACTTTTCGAGGGTTTCTCTGCCCTGCTGTGTCATTGTGTCTTTCATTGTTTTAATCTCCTTAATTTTTCGGCGCACAGCTTCTTTTTCCGTTTCAAAAGCTGTGCGCCGCGGAGAATATCCGAGCGGAGAGCTTTTTATATGGGATATAAGAAAGGTCTGTTCGCTTTTTGTTTTTTGGGGTTTGCAGTAATAGTATTATCTTCGATGAAAAAAATATAAGCGGTAATTTTTGCAGAAATTTTTGAATTGAAAATGTGGATTTGCGGATCAGAATTTTTTCGTGCCAAAATTATTATCGGAGATTTTTTGACTTTTATCCGAGCAGGAGCTTTTTTCAATGCGCGATCATTGACAGATATTTGGCTTGGAAGTATAATGATCATAGATATGTACAGATTTTTGCACACCTTGTATGATATAATAAGTATAAAAAAGAACAGAGGTGAATTATAATGATGACCGACAGGGCAAATGCAATATGCCTGCTTGAAATACTGAAAGAATATTCGGACGAGGATAATATTCTTGCGATGCGTGATATAATCAATAAAATGAATGTTATCTACGATCTGAAACCTGACAGAAGGACGATCTACAGCTCAGTTGCACTTCTTATCGAATTTGGCTATGATATTTCTGTTTATGATGAAAATGGTGTAGGATATTATCTTCGCAACCGTGACTTTGAGCAATCGGAGATATTGTTGCTTGCAAATGCTGTTTATTCGTTCCCGTTTATTTCTGCAAAACAGTCAGAGGAACTAATACAAAAACTTCAGAAACAGTTGAGCATACATAAAAGGAAGCAATATAAAAGTCTTGCATTGGTAAGTCAGGAAAAGAAAACCAACAATCGGCAGGTGTTTTTGAATATTGAACTTCTTGACGAAGCGATTCAGGATGAAAAGCAGGTTTCTTTTACTTATCTGCAGTATGGAACAGACAAAGAGCTGCATCCACGAAGAAAAGAGCCCTATACTGTCAATCCATACGGTATGGTTTTTATGAACGAACATTATTATCTTGCGTGTAATCTCTCGGGCAAACCGAGTACAAGTCTTTATCGTATTGATCGCATCAAAGATATTCATATTCTTGGTACAGGGTGGGATAAGCAGCCAAAAGGGAATTCAGAAGTTGAAAATGCAGTTTATGCTTTTTCGGGCAAGGCTGAATATATAAGAATGCGGTGTGATAAGATCATACTTAATGACGCTGTCGACCAGTTCGGAATGAGTGCAAAGATCAGAGAGCTGAACGATAAGGAGTTTGAACTGATAGTAAAAGTTCCGCCGCGTGGTGTGAAATTTTGGGCACTGCAATTTCTGATGTACTGCGAGGTCATTGAGCCGGAATGGCTCAGGAAGGAGATCATTGAGAGCGTTAAGGGGAATAAGTATAAAATATAACTTAAGTGGGAATAATGCAAAATTATTTTTCAATAATTATTAAATTAAAAGGAGAATCATTATGAGTGACATTCATTACTGGGGCTATCGTATCAATAATGACAAGGCAGCATTCTTTGAAAAGGAACTAAAGAAAAATCAGCTTCGCCAAGGATGGGGTTATAATGAAAATCAGAATTTAAGAAATTCTGAAAATGTTCTTGATGATGGGGCAAGAAGAAATCTTCCTATTTACGACAAGGTGAAAAAAGGCGACTACCTTATTATTCCTCATCTTCCCACATGGGATACTGTTACCATTGCACAGGCAACGGAAGATTTTAAAGATGGGTACAGATATGAGATCGATGCTGAACTAAATGACTTTGGGCATATCTTCCCTGCAAAATTTGTCAAGGAATTTAACCGACATAATATAAATGTTGGTGCAAATATTAAAAGCTCATTCAAGTGCATATCACGTTTCTGGAATATGGACTATTGTGAGAATGATATTCAAAAGCTTATTAACTGCACGGGTGATCTTCTTGAGGGAAATGACATAAATGACGGTTGGTTGTATACTGTGGATCAGTCATTTAATGAAGACGAGTTTGCGAAAAAAATATATAATGGCCTTGTTGAAAAGTACAATGCAGCCGAATGGGAATTTGTTCTTCGGGAAGGTTTTAAGATGATGCTCCCCGATAATGTAATTGTTGAAACTACTGCAAACAAAGAAGAAAAAAAGCACGGGTCTGATCTGTTTATAAAAATACCAGGAATATTTGAAACGACTTATGTCATTGCAATTCAGGTAAAGGACTACTGTAATGAAGTATCGGATAAGGTAATTGATCAGATCAATAAAGTTGATACATACTTTGAAAAGAATTCGGGTGTACAGCTGATCGACAAATATGTTATCATAACCAGAGCAGACAGATTAGACAATGACGACCTTGTTAAGAAAGCCAACGATAACGGGATAAAACTTATATTCAAAAATGAGTTAATTAAATTGCTTTCTCAGATGGCAAAAGCATATATTGGAAACAGGTCACGATATTGTGAATCCTAAAATGGATCATAACTTTAGCAGCGATATCTTGCTATAATAGCGGGATATTGCTGCTTTGCTTATAATATCAAATAATCGATTGGCACAGCATAATGCTTAACTTTATCGTTCAGTTCTTGCTTTTAATACTAATTTTTAATCAAAGTGTAGACAAAAAATCGGCACAAAAGCCATATATGCGAGCTTTTGCTTGATTTTTTGTACACTTTCAGTTTAAAAATTAGTATAAGAATACTCTGAAGGGAAAACTTGATGAAGCTGACGGGAGTAAAATTGAACGCACAAACAGCCAAGAGCAGAAATGCCCTTGGCTGTTTATATATTGTTTTATCCCGCAAACCCAAAGGAGATCTTTTGTACTTGTGGCTTAGGTGCTGCAAACTCAAAGTCCTGACATTCAAGCTGACGGATCATATCTTTCGTCACTGATTCGGGGGCCATTTGAACAAGCCTTGTTGCCTGACGCATTTTTGCCTGCTCGATAATGTTTCTGACATATCGTCCGTTTCCGAAATCTGCGCTGTTTGTGACCTTTTCAAACTCGGAGATAAGAAATTCTTTTGTATCATCTGATAATGTTACACCTTTTTGTTCAGCGGTGAGCTTTGCTATTTCATAAAGCTCCTCAGGGGTATAATCTTCGAACGGGATATGAAAGGCTATTCTTGAACGAAGTCCCGGATTTCGGTCAAGAAATTGCTCCATTTCATGGGGATATCCTGCAAATATCACCACTATATCTTCACGGTTGTTTTCCATTTCCTGAACAATGGTGTTTATGGCTTCATCGCCGTACATTCCGCTGCGGTCGTCTAACAAAGAATAAGCCTCGTCGATAAATAGTACGCTTCCTTTGGCAAGATTGAACTTCTCTTTTACTATTTTGGCTGTCCAACCGATATATTTTCCGACAAGGTCAGCCCTTCCGACTTCGTACAGATCTCCTTTTGACAGCAGACCGTTATCTTTCATTATTTGTGCAAATAAACGAGCGACGGTTGTCTTTGCTGTTCCCGGATTGCCTGTAAAAACCATGTGCATTGCATTTCTGTCGGTTTTCATTCCGTGCTGTTTGAACATAAGCTGCGCTTTATGGTAGTCAAGAGCCTGAGCGATCACTTTTTTTGCTTCGTTTAATCCTATCATCTGCTGAAGCTGGCTGTAGGCATCGCCCTTTGTATGCTCATTCTGTATCATGCTTTGTGCGATCGCAAAATCAGAGTATTGAGGAAATACATCCGTTTTCATATAATTATTGAACCAGCGGTCAAAATGCTCGGATAATTCGGAAGGGGTATATCCTTTTCGATCACCTTTTACGAATGATAAAAGCTTTTCATCGGCTTTTGTATTATTGTTATTTGCCATACGGCAGAGATAGTTTCTTGCTTTTTCACCGAAAACAATTTCTTCGGTAAGTTCAACAAGAGTGATATTACTGAGATGAGAATAGAATGCATCTTTTATTTTTTCGCAGCTTCTTGGAAGACATATCACGGAAAGAACTTCATTTTTATGCTTGCAAATAATGTTACACAGTTTTGAAACAACTTCGGTACTTGCATTTGCAAATTCAGAATCGATCTGATCTTTTACGGTGTAAGATGTCACGATCGCATTTCCGGCGCAGCATTCATAAAGCTTATCAAGAGTATCATCAGGTGCATGATCATTTTCTGAATAAGTTACGGTGCAGTATCTTCTGCTTTGGATCCTGTTGTTCGCATAAAGAGCAGACATCAGTATATCTATCATTTTCGAACGAGTGGTCCTGCTGTCGGTCTGTATAAGATAATGCACGGGATTACCCGACTTGAATTTGCATTTTGCTCCCGCATATATCCTGTCTAGCTCCCGTATAAGAGTATCTTCACAAAGCAGTTCTGAAGCTTTTTTCTTTAGTTCATTTTGAGAAATATCCTGCTCCGTAAGATATTCCCCAAACTCAAATTTGTAACTCTGAAACAGATCGCTAAGCTCAAACAGATCAAGTATCTCATCGTCATTGGAGATATAATCCTGACGGTAAGAGCGGCGCAGCAGCGTTCTTGTTGCATGGAGCGAGATCTCTTCGCAGTTCGCATCGGAGGCATTAATATCAACTGAATTCCAGAATTGATCTATATTATCCACAAAATCCTTTGTCGTTTTTGCAATGCATCCGGCAATTATCTTATTATCTATAAGAGCGGAAATATAAAAATAAGCGGAGTGCCTGCATTTTTGATAGAACATCTCACAATTGGTCTGGATAGCTGACTTGTATTCATCCAAGTGATCAATATCCATTTTGAAGTTAACAGCTTCTGCGTTGATTCTATAAAATACCATGTTTTTTCACCTCTATGATCTTATGGCTGTATTATAGCATATGAACCTGTACACAAGTTGGTACAGGTGACATATTGACATAGTTTTCTGAAAGCGCTATACTGAAAACGACAAATTGATTTGGGAGGAGTACACAGTGAACAAAAAGAAATTCGATATGGCTATATCGGGCAATTTAAAAGGAAAAACAGGATATAAAATAGTTGACAGCCGCGGAGAAACAATATATACGGAATATTACAGCAAAGAAGAATTTGAAAAATTTAAAGAAAAAATGGAAAAGCAGCATTTTGATGCATACAGCAACGGCAAAGGCAGCGAGTTGGAAATAAAGATCAATAAAAACGGAAAAAGTTGTCCCCCTAAAATGGCGAGCGCTGCTTCATCATCAAGGTTCTGTTATACTGCACTTGTCAACGGTGCGCTGCCGCTCGGTGTTAAAGGCTCTCCTGAATTTGAACACGAATGCCGAATAACAGGCATTTGCGGTACAGCACCGCAGCTCGATGCTTATTTTGATGAAAGCAATACATATTTTGAAGTCAAATGCCATGAGATCTTCGATGAACACAAGATAGAATTTCGTGAGGCATACTTTGATATTCTTACAGGTCAGAACAGTCCATTTGGCTTTTCGGCAGATGATATTGAACTGAGAAATGAAGGTTCATTTACTTTTAGTCCTGCGATATTCGGAGTTACGGCAAGTTTCCCTATGCTTGATATAAAACAGCTTGTATGTCACCTGCTTGGGATCAGATCACAGAATAAAAACGGACAGCAAGCAAAACTCATTTATCTTTTCTTCTATCCCATTTCCGATGACGAAAAGGTCAGCGATGAAATAAAAAAACTTTTTGATGATTTGGAAAATGAGATAAACGCTGTTTTTAACAGCAGTCCAATAAAGAAGTTCTGCAATGATAACAATATCGTTCTCGAAGCTTATGCCGAAAAAAGCACTGTTATGACTGCACTTAACAGCAGTAATGTGATAAAATTATATTAAGGAAAAGTAACGGCTGAAGGCGTTGGAAAGTTCGATGACGGATCGGCTTTGACCAAAGCGAGAGTCCTGTATGGTCAATGCAAATTTTGATTTTGTGATTGTCAGGCGAAGCGTTAATAAAATATAGAGAAAAGGTAAAAGTTGAACAAAATTTATTGATTTAAAGGTAATGTTATGATATAATATGATAAATCAATAATAGATTTCTGCGTCTTTTGGGGCGGATATCTTATGAATTTCGGAGGCGGTTTTATGAAAGAAAGAAAGGCGGTTGCAGTCTGCGTCACAAGCTATAACTGGGAATATGAGAGCAGAGTCGTTGAGGGCATCCGCGAAAAATGCGCCGTCGATGATATCGATCTGCTCGTTTTCTCAAACCTTATGACAAGACCCGAACTCGGTTCGGACAGAGTTATGCCCGAAAATATTATGCGCGGCGAGATCGAGATATACAACCTCATAAATTATGATGTTATAGACGGCATAATCATTCTCGGCGATTCGATGATAAACGATGATGTCACGCATAATATCGCCGAAAGAGCAAAGAAACATAACGTTCCGATCGTCAATGTGAACAACCCGGAAAATCCTCTTGAATACAACGTTTTACTCAGTGACAAGACAGCTATGGAGCTTGTCGTTACGCATCTTATAGAGGAACACGGACTTAAAAAGATAAACTTTATCGGCGGATTCCCCGGAAATTTTCAGACCGAGGAGCGCCTTGCCGCATATAAAAAAGCACTCGAAGATCACGGAATTCCTTTTGACGAAAAAAGGGTCGCTTACGGCTGTTTCTGGAAGAAAGCGCAGGAGTGTACAGCGGAATTTCTCGACTCGGGCGATATTCCCGAAGCTATCGTCTGCGCGAGCGACACAATGGCATTTTTCTGCATGGACGAAATAAAGTCGAGGGGACTGCGCATACCCGAAGATATTGCCGTTACGGGCTTTGACGGCATTGCCGACTGCGAAAGATACAGACCGACCCTGACGAGTGTTCGCCGTGCGTTTCTTCCTGCGGGTATTGAAGCCGTTTCCGTGCTTGAAAAGGTATGGAGCGGCGAAAAGGTTCCGCAGGTTACCGAGGTCGAAGCCGAGCTTGTTATAAACGAATCCTGCGGCTGCAAGGTCAAAGAGGACGACAATACTTTCTACAATAAATTTTACGATGAACGCAACCATACACATGAATTTGATTACCGCGTTGTCGAAATGAACACGAAAATTTCCGAAGCCGAAACCTCGGAGGAGCTTTTCGCAAGCACTAAGAACATTGCTGCATTTTTCGGCTTGCTTGAACTCTATGTATGCGTCTGCGAGGACGTTGAAAAAGGCAGGATAAAATTCCGCCACAGTTCGGATTATGTCGGACTTGGCGAAAAAGCCGTTTCGATGCTCACATTCGGTCACGATGTTCCGACGGGAACTGTCTTTCCTGTAAAGGAGCTTATCCCTAATAAGCTTTTCGGCAGGGAAGAAGCTGTATTTATGGCATTCGTGCCGTTTTATTTCCGAAACTGCTTCCTCGGATATTTCGCATTCCGTCCGATGAAGGTCGAGGGCAGCGGCGAACTTTTCCTCACCTGGACAATGAATATTTCAAACAATGCGGGAACATTCTATATGAATAAGGAGCTTCAGATCATTGCCGATGAGCTCCGAAATATAAATATGACCGATCCGCTGACGGGAATATGCAACCGCCGCGGGCTGAACACCTTTGCTCCCGAAATACTTAACAGCAAAAACGGATTTGTCACGATTGTCTGCGCCGATGTTGACGGTCTGAAGCCGATAAATGACACTTACGGTCACGAGGGCGGCGACAATGCTATCATCGTCACGGCAAGAGCGATAAAAAATTCGATGCCGAAGGGTGCTGTCTGTGCGCGCACAGGCGGAGATGAATTCTGTGCTGTTTTCTGCAGCGCAAGCGCCGATGAAGCCGCACAGTGCGTTGCCGATGTTGACAAATATCTCGAAACATACAACGAGATGTCGGGACTTCCTTACAAGGTCGGCTGCAGCTGCGGCTATACGACCGTTCCCTGCGGAAATGTTCTTACTATGGAAGATATGATAAAATCCGCCGACAAAAATATGTACGGCGTTAAGCGTGAAAGAAAAACTGTCAGAAGATAACATTTTTCATCTTTTTCAAAACTCATTTTGGCGGATATTAACATTTATATCAGCAGAACGGACTAAAATTCTGTTATAAAAAATATGAAAAAAAGCTTTTAATTTTCTGCCGTTTGTGTTATAATAAATATTGGCGTGTAGTTTCTTGAAGAAAGTTCGCCTATACATATTTATACAGTGATCTTCACGGGCATTTTGCTCGGTTTTATATATTCGGTAAAAATGGGAGAGAAAAAACTTGGAGAAGTTTGTTATAAAGGGCGGCAGGACCCTTAACGGAGAGGTTGAGATAAGCGGCGCGAAGAACGCTGCCGTTGCGATCATCCCTGCTGTTATTCTTTCGGACGAGGCTTGTGTACTCGAAAATGTTCCGCAGATAAGCGATGTTTCTATCAGCCTGCGCATACTCATCGAAATGGGCGCAGACGTTAAATTCCTTGATAAAAATACCGTAAGGATCGATGCAACGGGCATCACAGAGCCTATCGTTCCTTATGAAATGGCAAAGCATATGAGAGCGTCCTATTATTTTCTCGGAACGCTCCTCGGCAAATTCAAGCGCGCAAGAGTTGCTATGCCGGGCGGCTGCTACCTCGGCGACCGTCCTATCGACCAGCACCTTAAAGCTTTCACGGCTCTCGGTGCAGAGTGCGCACTTGACCACGGTATGATCGATATTCAGGCAGAAAACCTTATCGGCTCGCAGATATATTTCGATATGGTAACTGTCGGCGCAACGATAAATACAATGCTCGCCGCCGTAAAAGCAACGGGTATGACCGTTATCGAAAATGCGGCAAAAGAACCGCATATCGTTGACCTTGCCAACTTCCTCAATTCAATGGGCGCGGATATTATGGGCGCAGGCACGGACGTTATCAAGATACGCGGCGTGAAGAAGCTCAAAGGCGCAACTTACGCAATTATCCCCGACCAGATAGAAGCAGGCACATTTATGATAGCTGCTGCCGCAACAAAGGGCAATGTCCTTGTAAAGAACGTTATCCCGAAGCACCTTGAAAGCATCACGGCAAAGCTTGAAAAGATAGGCGTTACCGTTGAGGAATTCGACGACGCTGTCAGAATTTCCGTGGACGGTCCTCTCGTTAAAACGAGCATAAAGACAATGCCTCACCCCGGTTTCCCGACCGATATGCAGCCGCAGATATCGACTCTCCTTTGCCTTGCAGAGGGAACGAGCATCGTAACGGAGGGCATCTTCGACAACCGTTTCCGTTATGTTGATGAGCTTCGCCGAATGGGCGCGAACATCTCCGTTGACGGAAAAGTCGCTGTTATCGAAGGTGTTGGTTCTCTTATGGGCGCACCCGTTACAGCACCCGACCTCAGAGCAGGTGCGGCGCTCGTCATCGCAGGACTTGCGGCAAAGGGCGTTACCGAGATAGAGGATATCTACCACATAGAGCGCGGATATGAGTGCTTTGAAGAAAAGCTTCGCAAGCTCGGCGCGGATATCGAAAAGAAGTCTTTCCCCGGAACATCGGTGAGAAAAGTAGCGCTTTGATTTACGAAGTAAAATTTACAGCGAAAGATGAAAGCAGAATTTTCGGTCAGCTCCGTCATTCTGCTTTTTTGATAAAAATATTTTAGGAAGAATATTGGAGGATAACGATATGCTTACAGATATCGAGATCGCACAGCAGGCAAAAATGCTCAAAATCACAGAGGTCGCAGCAAAGCTCGGCATCATAGAGGACGAAATTGAACCCTACGGACACTATAAAGCAAAGCTCTCCGAGGAGCTTTTTGCAAAGACAAAGAATGACCCCGACGGCAAGCTTATCCTTGTTACAGCTATAAATCCTACACCCGCAGGCGAGGGCAAGACGACCATTTCCGTAGGTCTTACCGAAGCTATGGCTAAGATAGGCAAAAAGGCAGTCCTCGCACTCCGCGAACCCTCGCTCGGACCCGTTTTCGGCATCAAGGGCGGCGCAGCAGGCGGCGGATACGCTCAGGTAGTTCCTATGGAGGATATCAACCTCCACTTCACGGGTGATATGCACGCTATCACAGCCGCAAATAACCTCCTCTGCGCGCTTCTCGATAACCATATGCAGCAGGGCAACGTTCTTGGCATCGACCAGAGAAGAATTATGATAGACCGCTGCCTTGATATGAACGACAGAGCGCTCAGAAACATCGTTATCGGCATGGGCGGAAAGGTCAACGGTATCCCGCGTCAGGACGGCTTCAGAATTACAGTCGCTTCCGAAGTTATGGCTATCCTTTGCCTCGCCTCCGACCTTGCAGACCTCAAACAGCGCCTTTCAAAGATACTTGTTGCTTATACATACGACGGCAAGCCCGTTTATGCTCACGACCTCGGCGCAGAGGGCGCAATGACGGCTCTCCTCAAAGACGCTATAAAGCCGAACCTCGTTCAAACGCTTGAAAACAACCCTGCAATCATGCACGGCGGTCCATTTGCAAATATCGCTCACGGCTGTAACTCACTCCGTGCAACAAAGCTTGCTCTTAAACTCGGCGATTACGCTATCACAGAGGCAGGCTTTGGCTCTGACCTCGGTGCAGAGAAATTCTTCGATATCAAGTGCAGATTCGGCGGCTTGAAGCCGTCCTGCGTAGTTCTCGTTGCAACTATCAGAGCGCTCAAATACAACGGAGGCGTTCCAAAGACAGAGCTTACCGCAGAGAATGTTGAAGCACTCGAAAAGGGCGTTGTAAACCTCAAAACACACATTGAAAATATGCACAAGTTCGGCCTTCCCGTTGTTGTTGCTATCAACCGTTTCCACACAGACACCGACGCAGAGATCGAAGTTATAAAGAGAGTTTGCGCAGAACTCAATACTCCCGTTTCGCTCGCAGAAATTTTCGCCAAGGGCGGCGAGGGCGGCACAGACCTTGCACAGAAAGTTTGCGATACTATTGAAACAGCAGAGAACAACTTCCACTATCTCTATGACGAAAAGCTTTCTATCAAGGAAAAGCTTGATACCATTGCAAAGGAAATTTACCGCGCAGACGGAGTTATCTTCACAAAGCAGGCAGAAAAGGCGCTCAAAGAGATCGAAGACCTCGGCTTTGGCGGAACTCCCGTATGCGTTGCAAAGACGCAGTATTCGCTCTCCGATGACCCGACAAAGCTCGGCAAGCCTGAGAACTTTGTTATCACTGTAAGAGATCTCAAACTCTCCGCAGGCGCAGGCTTTGTAGTTGCGCTCACGGGCGATATCATGATAATGCCGGGACTCCCGAAAGCTCCTGCGGCTCTTAAGATCGACTGCGATAATAACGGTAATATTTCGGGACTGTTCTAATGCGTAATTCATAATGCGTAATGCGTAATTATTGGTTGAAATATTTCATCGGGCGGACTTTTATATCCGCCCAATTTTGTTTTTAAGGAGGTCTTATGAAAAAGATAATTGTTATCGGTTCACCGGGCGCAGGAAAAAGCTGTTTTTCACGGGAATTATCCTCGCTGACAAGTATTAGGCTGTTCCATATAGATAATCTGTACTGGCGAGCAGACAGAACACATATCACACACGAAGAGCTTGTGTGCAGATTGAATGAGATAATGTCCAAGGAAGAGTGGATAATAGACGGCAACTACATAAGCACTATGGAGTTAAGGATAAAAGAATCCGACACGATATTCTACTTGGACTATCCGACCGAAATTTGTATTGAGGGCATAAAAAGCCGTATTGGAAAAAGGAGAGACGATATCCCTTGGACAGAAAACGAGTTGGATAATGATTTTCTGAATTTCGTCAAAGCATTTTCGGCTGAAACAAAGCCTCAGATAGAGAGCCTTTTTGAAAAATATAATTATAAAACGCTGTACAGATTTTCCTGCAGAGATGATATGGACAAGTTTATGACAGCTGCTGTTTGCACGGAATGAATCGATGATTCGTTGATACATACTGATGATGAAAAACAGGAGATTTAATTATAAGAAAGGAACATCGCTATGAAAAAATGGTACGCAGAGGAATATGAATTCAATGTCGAAGTAACGGGCTTTCTCCGCGGCGAAAGCACCGAGCATTACTGCAGAAACGGTGAGGAGATAGGGGACAAATACACCTGCACATACGGCTGCCCCGTGAACAAGGACGGCTATGGGATATGCAGCAAGACCATGATGATGCTCTATCCGCTCATGGAGGCTGTCAGGAGCGGCGGCGACCTCACCAACCTCGGCGGTGACGGCAAATACAGCAAGACTATCGTTTGTCCCGACGGCTGTGTCATTTTCAAGCTTACCGCAACTCCGCTCGGAAATGAAAATTTCCACAAGGGCGGATTTTGGGGGTAATTCGGAATTAGGAATTCGGAATTATTGGTATTCCGTCCAAAACAGCAGGAATGGATTTCATATTCGTACAATATAATATAAGATAAAATAAGGTCACAAAAGCCCAAATTGTGACCTTATTTTCATTTTTTACGGGGCGGCGAAGCTTAATTCCGAATTCCGAATTCCGCATTCCGAATTTAACTAAGTTTGCATAATGCACAATTTATTATTGCAAATATCGTTGAATTTGCCGTGGTGAAGTGATAAATATTAGCCGCTTTAGCCTTGACAATATTTTCTTTTGGGTTTATAATATAAAAGTATAGTTTCACTTTTTTATTTTGTAATACTATTATTGGAGGCTTTTAATATGTCCAGAGTTTACAACTTCAGTGCAGGTCCTGCTGTACTTCCCGAGGAAGTTCTTAAAGAAGCAGCTGCAGAAATGCTTGATTACAACGGCACAGGTATGTCCGTTATGGAAATGTCCCACCGCTCAAAGGCTTTTGAAGAGATCATTCAGACCGCTGAAAAGGATATCCGTGACCTTATGAATATCCCTGATAACTACAAGGTTCTCTTTCTCCAGGGCGGCGCTTCACAGCAGTTCGCTATGATACCTATGAACTTTATGAAGAACGGCGTTGCCGATTACATAATCACAGGTCAGTGGGCTAAGAAAGCTTGGCAGGAAGCTCAGAAGTACGGTAAGGCTAACGCTATCGCTTCTTCCGCAGACAAGACTTTCTCCTATATCCCTGACTGCTCCGATCTTCCTATCGATGACGATGCAGACTATGTTTACATCTGCGAAAACAACACTATCTACGGCACAAAGTATAAGGAACTCCCCAACACAAAGGGCAAGACACTTATCGCTGACGTTTCTTCCTGCTTCCTCTCCGAACCTATCGACGTAACAAAGTACGGCGTTATCTACGGCGGCGTTCAGAAGAACGTAGGCCCTGCAGGCGTTGTTATCGCTATCATTCGTGAAGACCTTATCCCCGAAAAGCCTTATGTTGAGAACACACCGACAATGCTCCAGTATAAGACTCACGCTGACAACAACTCACTTTACAACACACCTCCATGCTACGGTATCTACATCTGCGGCAAGGTATTCAAGTGGATAAAGAAGATGGGCGGACTTGAAGCTATGAAGGCTCACAACGAAAAGAAAGCCGCTATCCTCTATGATTTCCTCGACCAGAGCAAGCTCTTCAAGGGCACGGTTGAAAAGAAAGACCGTTCGCTCATGAACGTTCCTTTCGTAACAGGTGATGCTGACCTCGACGCTAAGTTCGTTAAGGAAGCAAAGGCTGCAGGCTTCGAGAACCTTAAGGGACACAGAACCGTTGGCGGTATGAGAGCATCCATCTACAACGCTATGCCAATCGAGGGCGTTGAAAAGCTCGTTGAATTCATGAAGAAATTTGAGGCAGAAAACCTTAAGTAATGCGTAATTGATGCAATGCGTTGCATACAAATTCGGAATTCGGAATTCGGAATTCGGAATTGATGTGTTCCGACCGAATTTTGACCTTCTGATTTAAAGTTCATTTGAAAATCAATTGTAGGGGACGGAGCTACTGCCCCCTACTTAATTTAAACTCCGGAGGTATACTTAAATGTACAATATTCAGACATTGAACAAGATCTCTAAGTACGGTACGGATAACTTTGATACAGCAAAGTACACCGTTGCCGATGAAGTTGCTAACCCTGATGCTATCATGGTACGTTCCGCTGCTATGCACGATATGGAATTCGGCTCGAATCTTCTTGCTATTGCCCGTGCAGGCGCAGGCGTAAACAATATCCCTGTTGACAAGTGCGCAGAGCAGGGTATCTGCGTATTCAACACACCGGGTGCAAATGCTAACGCTGTTAAGGAACTTGTTATAGCAGGTCTTCTTCTCACATCAAGAAAAATTCCTGATGCTATGATCTGGGCACAGACCCTTAAGGGCAACGGCGCAGAGGTCGGCAAAATGGTAGAAAAGGGCAAGTCCCAGTTTGCCGGTCCTGAAATTATGGGCAAGACACTCGGTGTTATCGGACTTGGCGCTATCGGCGTTCTCGTTGCCAATGCTGCTATCGCTCTCGGTATGAAAGTTATCGGCTATGACCCATTCCTCTCCGTTAAGGCTGCTCTCGGTCTTGATCCTTCCGTTAAGACTGCTGCAGATGTAAAGGAACTTTACGCTGCTGCTGATTATGTAACTATCCACGTTCCTTTCAACGCTGATACAAAGGGTACTATCAATGCCGATGCTATCGCTGCAATGAAGGACGGCGTTCGTGTGCTCAACTTCGCAAGAGGCGAACTCGTTGACAACTCCGCTATCCTCCCTGCACTCGAAAGCGGCAAGGTAGCGGCTTACATCACAGACTTCCCGTCTGATGAAGTTCTCGGTGCAAAGGGCGTTATCGCTGTTCCTCACCTTGGTGCTTCCACACCTGAATCCGAGGATAACTGCGCTAAAATGGCTGCTCTCGAACTCATCGACTACATCGAAAACGGCAATATCAAGAACTCCGTAAACTATCCTGATGCTTCGATGAACGCTGTTGGAACAAAGATCTGCGTAATGCACAAGAATGTTCCTGCTGTTATCTCCGCTCTTACAACTGCACTCGGTGATGCTGGACTCAACATTGAAAATATGCTCAACAAGTCCAAGAAGGACTATGCTTACACTCTCCTCGACGTTGCAGGCGACGTAAGCGACGATGTTGTTGCAAAGCTTTCTGCTGTTGATACTGTTATCAAGGTAAGAGTTATCAAGAAGTGAGAGAATGACCCTGCATAAGCAGAACGGTTATTTATAAAATATCATCACCCCGTTATAGCATATTGTGTTATGACGGGGTGATTTTTTGTGCATTTTGTATTGCAGTTTGCACAAAAAAGGAAACATAAAATCGGGTATGTAAACGTTGACATAACCATAGTTCATTTGTTATAATTAATATATTGAGAGATCCGAAAAGAAAATATTACGGAGGATATTTTATGGCAAACTACAGAAAGATAACAGCCGCAGCACTGGCTGTACTTATGGTTTCGGGACTTGCAGCCTGCGGAAACAGCTCGGAAGTTCCCGAGGAAACCACAACTCAGGCAACTGTTCCCATCAATACCGCTGAACTTTCCGAAGAGGACGCAGAGCAGGTAAAGGGCGTTGCCGATCTTCTTACGGGCGAGCTTGAAAACAAGACTATCAAGTGGTTCTCGTTCTATGATCCTTTCCACGCTACGACTTCGGGCAACACAAAGGCTCTTTCGCTCGAACTCTTCGAGGAAAAGTATGGCGGCGAGATCGAGTATATCACAACAACATGGAACAACCGCTTCGACGACCTTTCCACAAAGATCATCGGCGGTGAGGGAATCGACTTTATCGCAGGCGGCGACCTCGATTCATTCCCTAACGGCGTTACAAACGGTATGTTCCAGCCTGTTGATGATTATATTGATTATGACAGCAACCTCTGGGCTCCCGTAAAGAACCTCAACGATATGTTCTTCCTCGGCGGACATCACTATGTTATTGCGACTGCCGCAACAGCAGGTCAGGTCGTTTACTACAACCGCCAGACTATCGAAGCTTACGGTCTTGACGACCCTGCAGATCAGCTCGAAGAGGGAACATGGACTTGGGATACTTTCAAGCAGGATCTTCTTGAATTCTGCGATGTTGATGCAGGAAACTACGGTCTTGACGGCTGGTTCAACGAAAAGCCGCTCATGATGACAGCAGGCGCACCTGCGCTCGAGATCAAGGACGGAAAGCTTTCCGACAACTTCTACAGCCCTGACCTTGAACGTGCAATGAACTTCCAGAGAGAACTTTTCGACAACGGACTTATCCTTGACAAGAACCTCACAGGCTGGAAAACTCACATCGAATACATCGGTGAGGGCAAGGAGCTTTTCTACATAAGCGGACTTTACGAGATCAACTCTTCACCCGATATCTGGACAAAGACATTCGGCGAACCTGAGGACGTTATGTTCGTTCCGCTCCCGAAAGACCCGAACGCTGACGCTTACTACCTCCCCGCAGGTCTTGAAGCTTATATGCTCTGCAAGGGCGCACAGAACCCCGAGGGCGTTATCAAGTTCATGGAATGTATCCTCGCAGCAAACAGCGATGACAGAACAAAGCAGATCAACCGCGACAAGAGCATCAACGACTTCGGCTGGACTGAGGAAATGCTCGCAATGCAGGATAAGATCACCGAAATGACAGCAGAACACCCTGTTTATGACCTTGTAAACGGCGTTCAGCCTGACCTCAACTCCCTCGTTGACAGCGGCGAAACGGGTGTAAGAGCTGCATTCCAGGGCGGCGACTGGGCAACTGTAAGAGAATCCCTCGATATGGCTGCACAGATCTACATCGACGAGTTCAACAAAGAACTTGAAGCTATGAGCTGATTTGATAACATTTATTTAACATAAAGTTTACAAATAACTTAATCGTTTAAAAAGCAAATCGGGGCAAAAAATGCTCCGATTTGCTTATTTTTTTGTTGGAAGTAAACAAAACGTCCGAAACCAAATATACAAAATCAACATTGACTAAAATTTCAATTTTTGATATAATATTAATTGCTTAAACGTGAATGTACATATTGATTTTGTGCATTATTTAACAGTTCCTGATTAAGAAGGAAAATTTTTTGGAGGTTTACAAATGAAAAATACCAAGAAGATACTTGCAGGTATCATGGCATTGACAATGACCGCTGCTCTCACAGCCTGCGGCGACAAGAGCACTGCAGACGGCGGCAGCACAAGTGAAGATACTACTGCTACCACTACTACCGCAAAGACTGTTGCTGTTAACGATGAAGGTCTTCAGGACGGCGAAGAGGAAGCTCTCGCAGGCGTTATGGCTCAGCTCCAGGACGTTGAACTCGAAAACAAGACAGTTAAGTGGCTCGCTCACTATGACCTTAACCCAAGCACAAACGGCGCAAGCAAGTCCGTTGGTCTTGAAATGTTTGAAAAGAAGTACGGTGGAAAGATCGAATGGATCCCTACAACTTGGGGCTCACGTTACGATGACCTTTCCACACAGGTTCTCGGCGGCGGCGGAGTAGATATCTTCCCCGGCGATGATACAGCTAACTTCCCTAAGGGTATTATCAACGGAATGTTCCAGCCTGTTGATGACTATATCGACATCAACTCCGCTATCTGGCAGAACGTTGCTCAGGGTATGGAACTTTACAAGTTCGGCGGCAAGCATTATGAACTTGTTACTTCCGTAACAGCTGAAGCTATTGTTATCTATGATAAGTCCACTATCGAAGCTCAGGGCTTTGATGATCCTTGGGAGCTCTATGAAAAGGGCGAATGGAACTGGGATACATTCAAGTCCATGCTCTATGATTTCGTTGATCCTGATTCTTCCCAGTATGGTCTTGACGGCTACTGGAATGAAAAGGCTCTCCTTATGTCCGCAGGCGTTCCTATGATCGGTCTTTCTGCTGACGGCGGCGTACAGAGCAACATCAACGATCCTACACTTGAAAAGGCAATGAACTTCCAGTACGAACTCAATCAGAACGGCTGTAAGTTCCCGAAGGAGCAGTTCAGCTGGAACGAACAGCCTCAGATGCTCGGCGAAGGCTCTGAACTCTTCTACATCATTGGACCATACTGCGTACAGGCTGATCCTGCAACATGGACAGTTGGAATCGAACCTGAGAACCTCGGTATCGTTCCTGTTCCTTCTCCTGCTGATTCCGATCCTTACCAGGGCGCTAAGGTAAACGGCTATGCTCTCTGCAAGGGTTCTGCTAACCCACAGGGTGCTGCATTGTTCGCAGAATGTAACGTTCTCGGCGCTGTTGATCCTGAAGCTGTTGCAATTTCCGACAGAAAGTCTATGGACGACTACCAGTGGAGCCAGGAGATCGTTGACAAGATGAAGGCTATCAACGATCTCGCAAACCAGTATCCTGTTGTTGACTTTGCTGCAGGCTGCTCCTCCGATATCGCTTCCCTTACAACAGACGGCGGCGACCAGATGGGTATGAGAGCTGCGTTCGACGGCACAGACTGGGCAACAATGAGAGAAACTATCGGCGATACAGTTGGTATGCTCGTTGACGAAGTTGACCAGAACCTCAAGGCTGCTATCGACGCTCAGTAAGCGTTTGCTTTGAAAACCGAATAAAACTATCGACAGCTGTTCCGTATTTTTGCGGAGCAGCTGTTTTAATTTATTACAAAATGGATAAAAATTTAAATTACCACTTCCATTTGAGCTTATAATTTGGTATAATAAATATTGTACATAATTTTTTGAGTTTTCTCCCGAAAGGAATGGTAATAGATATGAAAAAATTAGCGGTTCTGCTTACCGTTTTGCTTATCCTGCCGCTGTTTATGCCGATAAAGGCGAGCGCTGTAACATTCACGCCGAATTTTACCGTCAATAGTGAAGCGGCGGTGCTTATAAACCTCGATAAAGACATCGTTGTATATGAAAAAAATCCGACCAAGAAAATTTATCCTGCTTCGCTGACGAAGATAATGACCGCGATAATCGTCCTCGACCACGTTCAGGACCTCGACAATACCGAGTTTGAAGCTCCGCTTGTCGTTTTTGACGAACTTTACGGTCAGGGGGCGTCTGCGGTAGGATATTCACGCGGCGAAATTGCCACCGTTACCGACCTTATGTATTCGATGCTGATGTATTCCGCCTGCGAGTCGGCAGGTATCCTTGCTTATAATGTCGGAAACGAAAGTATCCCTAACTTTGTCGATATGATGAACGAAAAGGCAAAGGAAATAGGCTGCACGGGTACGAATTTCACCAATCCGCATGGACTTTTTGACGAAAATCAGTACACGAATGCCCGTGATATGGCTCTCATCGCTCAGTATGCAGTTGAAAATTATCCGAAGTTCGTTGAGATAGCCTGTACGACTGAGTACACGATGAAAGCGACCAACTATCAGGCAGAGGGTTGGGCAACTATTTACCACACGAACAAAATGCTCCGCCCGAGCTCGGATTTCTATTATCAGTATGCTCGCGGAATAAAGACGGGTACTCTCGATGAATCGGGAAGAAACCTCGTTTCAATGGCTCGCAAGGACGGCAACAACTACCTCCTCGTCACAATGGGCGCGCCGATGTATGACGCTGACGGAAACACCGCCAACGGTCAGTACGAAGACCACAAGAACATCTACGAATGGGCATTTGAGAACTTTTCCTACGAAAAAATTCTTTCCACGGGTCAGGAGATAACCGAACTTCCCGTTAAGCTCGGTCAGGACAGCGACCACGTTCTGCTCGTCCCCTCGGAAGATTATTATACGCTCTGGCCGAAAACGCTCGATACCTCTAACCTCAAGACTGAGATAGACACCTCGGCGGCGGTCGATGAGGCCGGAATGGTAATGGCACCCGTTGAAAAGGGTCAGAAGCTCGGAACTTACACGCTCTCACTTTCGGGAGAAACGCTCTGCACGGTCGATCTTGTTGCAAAAGACAGCGTAGAGCTTTCGCGAATTGACTATAATATACTTAAAGCCAAAGCATTCGTCAACTCTTTCTGGTTCAAGCTTGCGGCAGGCATCGCAGTTGCACTTATCATTATCTATACGATACTTCTTGCGATAGCCGCTAAAAAGCGCAAGCGCAGAAAGCACGTCAACGGAAAAAGAAGATTCTAAGGAGGGCTTTTTATGGAAGAAAAGAAAAAGATCAGCGTTTCGAGCCTTGTTCTCGGCATCGTTGGAACAGTGTTTGCGTTCTGTATCCCTGCCGTTACCTACGGCTGCTCGATAACGGGACTTGCAAGAGGATTGAAAAAGCGCAAGGTCAAGAACTGCACCGCAGGCATTACGCTCAATATCGTTGCGCTCGTGATAGCTGTGTTCAACTCGCTCGCAGGGATCCTTGTCACGCTTAAAGTCTACGGTTCGGAAAAGAGCGCCGAAGGCAGCTCCCGCGGAGAGGAATGATCGTATCAGATGAATAAAGTTATGAAGGTGCTGAAGAACAAGTGGTTCATACTGTTCGTAAGTATTCTCAACGGCGTATATACGGCAGGTCTGCTGTACTTCGCGTATGTCGCTGTTTTTTACAAGATAGAGTTTGAAAATACGGTAAAGTTTGCGATCGTTTATTCCGTGATCTCCGTTATAATCGGACTTTTTATGTATTATACAAGGCGCTCGGCGCTCACGGCGGTGTTCAATATACTGAACCTCGTTGCGTTCCTGCCGTCACTGCTTCTGAGTTGGGGGAACTGGCCGATGCTGATACCCGCTGCGATAGTAACGCTGTTCGGCTTCTTCTCCTGCAAAATGAACGAAACGGTCAAGACCGTGTTCGGAACGATATTCCTGCTGATATACATTATCGGCTGCATAGTTTTCTTCCTTGTGATGAATGTTTTCGTCGTAAAAACGACCGATACAGTGCTTGAAAGCGGCGTTTCGCCTTCGGGAAATTTCCGCTACTACGTTATGAACGTTGAAAACAAATCCTCGGGCAAGACCGCGGTATATATCGAACCGAATACGCTCGATATCGACGTTATGGGAATGTTCAAGCTTGATACCACAATAAGAAAGCTCGTCAAGCAGGCAAACAACCCGACAACAATGGAGCTTTGCTGGGACGGCGATCTGCTCTACATCAACAACGAAGAATATTTCGATGAAAAGGACTTCTACACGCCCGAAAACGGCTATGTCTTCACCGACGACAACTGGACGCACACCTACTTCCACGCCGATTACCCGATCTTCGATTCTATTTACACGATGATCGAGGCGATAAAGAAGTTCATCACGAAAGTGAAAGGCGGAAACGCCGCAATTATGCTTATGCAGTAAAAAAATTGCCGCAGGGGAGAACCTTGCGGCAATTTTTTTGAAAAAGGCGCGATTTTTTGAGAAAAGGTATTGACAACAGATAAAATATATGATATAATACAAAAGTTGTTTGACAACGGCTATCGTGTTCTAAAGACAGCAGGTGGTTTTTACCGTAAATCCTGCCGAGGAAAGATCGCTAAAGTATAATAATGCTTTTGCCCTTTTCAGTCTTTGACCGAAAAGGTTTTTCTTTTTACAGATCCGGCAGCAATTGTTACCAACCGATCTATGTTTGATACCATTGCCGTTCTTCGGTCAAAGGTATTATGTATAATTACGGAGGTGAAAACATTATGCCAAGCGCAAAGGTACTTGAATCCAAGAAAGCAAGAGTTGAAGCTCTCACTGAACTTATCAAGGGTGCTTCAGCAGGCGTTATCGTTGACTACAAGGGTATTTCCGTTGCAGACGATACCAAGCTTCGTAAGGAACTCAGAGAAGCAGGCGTACAGTACTTCGTTGAGAAGAACTCTATGCTCCGTTTCGCTCTTAAGAATGCCGGTCACGAAGGCTTTGATGATGTTCTCGAGGGAACAACAGCAATCGCTCTTTCTACTGACGACCAGACAGCTCCTGCTCGTATCCTCGGTAAGTATATCGAAGGCGCAGATGAAAAGTCCACTTTCTCTATGAAGGCCGGCTTCATCGGCACTGAGATCTACGACAAGGCAGGCGTTACCGCTCTTTCCAAGATCCCTTCAAAGGAAGTTCTTCTTGCACAGCTTCTCGGTTCTCTCCAGAGCCCTCTCCAGAAGTTCGCTGCTACTGTTCAGGCTGTTGCAGACAAGAAGAAAGAGGAAGAAGTTGCTTAATTGCAAAATGCTCTGCGGCATGATATGACCGCAGAATCCGAATCAGTGCTTAAAGCACGGAAAATCAAATTATAAAGGAGATTATTATCATGGCATCTGAGAAAATTACTAACATTTTAGATCTTATCGATTCCCTCACAATCCTTGAACTCAACGAACTCGTTGAAGGCGTTCAGGAGAAGTACGGCGTATCCGCAGTTGTAGCTGCTGCTCCTGCTGCTGGCGGCGCTGCTGCTGCTGCAGAAAAGACAGAATTTGACGTTGTTCTTGCTTCCTTCGGTGAGAAGAAGATGGACGTTATCAAGGCTGTTAAGGATATCTGCGGTCTTTCCCTTAAGGAAGCTAAGGAGCTCGTTGAAGCTGCTCCTAAGGCTCTCAAGGAAGGCGCTTCCAAGGCTGAAGCTGAAGACATCAAGACTAAGCTCGAAGCTGCTGGCGCAACTGTTGAACTCAAGTAAGTTTGACACTTTCGTAAATAATGACCCCGTTCTCTTTGAGGACGGGGTTTTTTATGTATATTGATTTGAAAAGTCTATCAACCCTTTGCGAATGGTGATAGGCTAAATTCGCGGTTATACTAATTTTTAAACTGAAAGTATACAAAAAATTAAGCCAAAGCTCGCAGCTGTTTAATACTAAACACCAATAAAATACAGGAAAAAATCTGCGCCGAAATCCAATATATCCGAGATTGTCGGCTTGATTTTTTCCAAATTTTAAATGGTGTTTGGTATAACAGCTTTATATGGCTTTTGCGCCGATTTTTTGTCTGCACTTTAATTGAAAATTAGTATTGATCACTTGACAAATTGTTATAATAATAATATAATATAATATAAATTAGACTAATTGAAATTATATTAAAGGCGGTGCTTTATGAAATTTATCGGCAGAAAAGATGAACTTGCAGCACTTGAACGTGAATATAGGCGTGAAAGCGGCTTCGTTGTTATTTACGGGCGCAGACGTGTTGGCAAAACTACACTTATCAAACAGTTTATAAAGGACAAAAAGGCGCTGTATTTTCTTACAAGTCAGGAATCATCAAAGCAGAATATGGGCAATTTGACTGCCAAAATAGCTCATTTTACAGGAAGATCATATCTTGAAAACGCTCGGCTTGAAAGCTGGGAGCAAATTTTCAGAATGTTTGCGGAGTATGAGCCCGAGCAGAAAAAAATCCTTATAATAGATGAATTTCAGTATCTTGTAAAGGCTGACCCTGCATTTCCGTCAATTTTTCAAAATGCTTGGGACGAGATACTGAAAGACCGCAATGTTATGGTTATCCTCTGCGGTTCGCATATCAGCATGATGACCTCATCTGTATTAAGTCACAGCAGTCCGCTTTATGGCAGAAGAACTGCACAGATAAGGCTTCGTCCTCTGCGTTTCACAGAGTTTTCTATGGCTTTTGAAAATGTCAGCTTTGAAGAAAGAGTGAAGATATACGCCGTAACGGGCGGTGTTCCCAAGTATATTGAATTCTTCGACAATGATGAAACGCTTGAAAAGAATATTGTTGAAAACGTATTTGACAGATCGGGATTTCTGAGCGAAGAACCATCATTCCTGCTCAATAATGAAGTCAAAGAAACATCGAGCTATTTTTCGATTCTGAAAGCGATATCAATGGGAAATCACCGCATATCGGATATTGCAACCGTCCTTGAACAGAAAACCAACGAGCTTTCTCCCTATCTTGCAACGCTTATCGAACTGTTCCTTTTGGAAAAGCGTGTCCCGATAACAGAGAACAATCCCGAAAAAAGCCGCAAAGGACTTTATTATATAAACGATAATTTCATAGAATTCTGGTTCAAATTCGTTTATCCTTATAAGGGTGAACTGGAGCTGGATAACATAGAATTCGTAACGGAAAAGCTTCGGAGCAATTTTATTGATAATCATGTCAGTTTTGTTTTTGAACAGGTTTCAAGGGAACTGCTTGTTGATCTGTGCAGAAACGGAAAGATAGACTTTAATATTTCCCGAATAGGCTCTTACTGGAACAGCAATACCGAAATAGACGTTGTTGCGGTAGATGAGCAGAACAAGCGCCTGCTTGCAGGCGAGTGCAAATTCTATGAAAAGCCTGTTGGAATGAGAGTTTATTCGGAGCTTCTGAAAAAGTGTGAAAGCATAGCGGAATTCAAAAATTATGAAGTCGTTTATGCGATCTTTTCAAAAAGCGGATTTGACAAAAGGTTAGAGGAGATCGCAAAAGTGAGTGACGGACTTATTCTTATCAATGGGGAGAATGTGGTATAGCAGTTCCATTACCCGTCCTGCTCAAGCGTAAAGCAGATGAAAGACAAGAACAAAAAGGAAGTGACAGGCTCGCGTGACGAGATAATCGGAATGGGTTATGATCCTTGCAAGAGATGTGACCCATAGTCTGTAAATAATTTTTAACAAAACTTAAACGTTTAACGCCAAAGTTGTATATTATTGGGCATATTCATATTTACGGTCAAAGAATGAAGCTATATTTGTTTAAAATTACGATTGTAAATTGTGAAAAAATATTGTATAATTAAACGGTAATATGTAGCATTGTATCTTGACGGAAATGATAAATGCTCATAAAAAGTTTATGATAAGCGCTAAATGTCAGTTGAACTGTAAAGCTGTTTTTCAGCAAACCATAGCTTGTGTCCATATTTTTGTGCAGTTCTGACAGACCTTTGGCATAAGAAAGGATCAGTGTGTTATGCAGCCGGTAATCAACAAGGCGGACCTCGAAGAAAAGATCCGCAATACCCTCCAGACTGAGTATAATGTTACCCCGATCGATGCATCGGACAATCAGATCTACAAGGCACTTTCAACAGTTGTTGTTGAACTTCTCCGTGAAAAGCGCAGAAAGTTCCGCAATCAGGTTCATTCCGAGGGCAGAAAAGAAGTTTACTACCTCTCAATGGAATTCCTTATGGGACGTTCGCTCAAGACAAGCCTTTTCAATCTTCGCATCAACGATATTGCTGAAGAGATAATGAAGTCATGGGACGTTAATATCGACAGAATTTATGAATATGAGCCTGACGCAGGACTCGGAAACGGCGGTCTTGGTCGTCTTGCCGCTTGCTACCTTGACGGTCTTGCAACTGACGGTTATCCTGCAATGGGTTATTCTATCTGCTATGAGTACGGTATCTTCAAGCAGAAGATCGAAGACGGCTGGCAGACAGAGCTCCCTGACAACTGGCTCCCGGGCGGTGAAACATGGCTCGTTCCTAAGAAGGACAAGACCATTGAAGTTCACTTTGACGGCGAAGTAGTTGAACACTGGGACGACAAGTACCACCACATTTCCTATAACAACTACAGCACAGTTTATGCTGTTCCTTATGATATGTATGTTCCCGGCTACGACAGCGAGGGCGTTTCCGTTCTCCGTCTGTGGCAGGCAAAAGCTCCTTCCTTCGATATGCAGATGTTCAATCAGGGCGACTACGCTAAGTCCCTCTCCCAGAACACTATTGCACAGGCTATCTCAAAGGTTCTTTACCCGAACGATAACCACCTCGAGGGCAAGTCGCTCCGTCTTCGTCAGCAGTACTTTATGTGTGCAGCTTCTATCGGAGATATAGTAAACCGCCACATGAGCATCTACGGCACACTCGACAACCTCCACGAAAAGGTTGCTATCCATATCAACGATACCCACCCGACACTTGCTATCCCTGAGCTTATGAGAATCCTCCTCGATGACTGCGGATACAACTGGAACAAGGCTTGGCACATCGTTACAAACACATTCGCTTACACGAACCACACAGTTCTTGCAGAAGCACTTGAAAAGTGGGATATGAACCTCGTTAAGCAGGTAATTCCGCGTATCTTTGCTATCATCGTTGAGATCAACAACCGTTACTGCGCAGAACTCATGGAGAGAATCGGCGACAGCGCAAAGGTTACAAGAATGTCTATCATTCAGAACAACCAGATCCACATGGCTCTTCTCTGCGTATGCGCTTCACACAGCGTAAACGGCGTTTCAAAGCTCCACTCCGATATCATCAAGCAGGACGTTTTCAGCAACGAGTATGCTGATACACCGTACAAGTTCAAGAACGTTACAAACGGTATCGCTTACAGAAGATGGCTCCTCCAGGCTAACCCCGGACTTACCGAGCTTCTTTCCAGCACTATCGGCGACGGCTTCAAGAAGAATGCTGCTGAACTTTCCAACTTCAACAAGTTTGAAGATGATAAGAAGGTTCTCGACAAGCTCAGCAAGATCAAGCTCGAAAACAAGAAGCGCTTTGCAAAGTATGTAAAGTCCAACTTCGGCGTTGTTCTTAACACGGACAGCATCTTCGATGTTCAGGTAAAGCGTCTGCACGAATATAAGCGTCAGCACCTCAATGCTCTCAACATCATTGCAGAGTATCAGTACCTCCTCGACAATCCGAACGCAGATTTCGTTCCTAAGACATATATCTTCGCTGCAAAGGCTGCACCGGGCTACTACCTTGCAAAGCAGATCATCAAGATGATCTGGGCACTCGGCGAAGAGATCAGGAAGAACCCTGCTGTAAATAAGAAGCTTCAGGTATTCTTCCTTGAAAACTACTGCGTAAGCCTTTCCGAACTCCTTATGCCTGCAGCAGAAGTATCTGAGCAGATCTCCCTCGCAGGTAAGGAAGCATCAGGTACGGGCAATATGAAGCTTATGCTCAACGGCGCGCTCACACTCGGTACTCTCGACGGCGCAAACATCGAGATCAAGGATCAGGTCGGCATCGACAACATCTTCATCTTCGGTATGAACGCTGACGAAGTTCTTGCAAAGCAGGCTCAGGGCTACCGTCCGGAAAGCTACTGCGAGAACAACGAAGTTATCGCAAGAGCTATCAACAAGATGTACACAGGCATCAACGGCTGCCAGTTTGACGAAGTTGCAAACTCCCTCAAGTTCAAGGATCCTTATATGGTTCTTGCAGACTTTGACGCTTACCAGTCCGCACAGCAGTACATTTCCGAATGTTACAAGGACAAGGACAAGTGGAACAAGATGTCCCTCCACAACATCGCAGGCGCAGGCATCTTCTCTGCCGACAGAGCAGTTGAAGATTACGCTCGTGATATTTGGAAGCTTAAGTAAAATGCGTAATGCTTAATGCTTAATTCGTAATTAAAAGCACGGCTCGGTTTGAGTCGTGCTTTTTGCTTTATACCTAATACTAATTAAAACTATAAAAAAATCTGCGCCAAAACTTTGATATATGGTTTTGGCGCAGATTTTTCTATATAGTTTTATTGGAGTTTAGTATTATTCATAATGATAACGGCAGGAGATTATATACACATTTCCATCTTCGACTTTATATACGACACGGTTCACTTCGTCTATGCGTCTGCTCCAAAATCCGCTGTAGTTATACTTTAGCGGCTCGGGTTTGCCTATTCCGTCAAAAGGGTCACGGTCAATGTCTTTGATGAGGGCATTGGTTCGTTTGATAGTTTTCTTGTCTTGATTGAACCAATACATATAATCGTCCCAAGCTTCGTCTGTCCATACCTTATTCATTGGAATCTTCCTCTATCAGTTCGTGAGCTTTGGCTTTGCCCGAGTTGAGCTGTGCGATAGAACGGTCAAGGTGCGCTGTGTTTGCCTTGCTGTAAAAATAATCATCGGGAGAGTTGTGAAGAGATACCGCGAAAGGAAGTCCCTCGCACATAAGTGACTGCTTGATAAACATATTAAAGGCAGTTGTCATATTAAGACCGAGGGAATTGAAAAGCTGTTCGGCTTTGCGCTTGTCATCGGCATCAAGGCGCATTGTTACACTTGTTGTTTCGGACATAATATCATCTCCTATCTTTATTTGCTTACATTGTACATCAAAATGATTACGTTGTCAATACATTTGTAAAAAATATTGCCATATACAAAAATTCCTCCCCAATCACTTCGGGGAGGGATAATTCATTTTGTAAGCCTATAATACTAAACACCAATAAAATACAGGAAAAAATCTGCGCCGAAATCACATATATCCAAGATTGTCGGCTTGATTTTTTCCAAATTTTAAATGGTGTTTAGTATAAAATCAGCCGAATTACTTGTTTTCTTCTGCTTTGACCTCAGTTTTAGCTTCAACCTTAGCTTCGGGAGCGGTTTCAGCCTTTACTTCGGGCTTTGGAGCAGGAGCTTCAGCCTTAGGTGCAGCTGTTGGGGCAGCCGTCTGATTTGCAGGAGCAGCAGGCTTAGGAGCGGCAGGCTTTGCAACCATTACGATGCCGTCGCAGCGCTGGATAGCGTGTGTAGGACAGCCTGCTACGCACTTGCCGCAGTTCTTACACTTGCTGTAGTCGATGCGAGCAAGGTTGTTTTCAACTGTGATTGCGCCGAACGGGCAGGTCTTTTCGCACTTTTTACAGCCGATACAGCCGTTCTTGCAGGCTGTACGGGTGTTTTTGCCGATATCCTGTGAGGAGCAGAGAACGTCGATGCGGTTTGTTATATCGTGGACAACGATAAGCTGATTTGGGCAAGCCTTTGCGCAAAGTCCGCAGCCGCCGCACTTGGAGCGGTCGATCTTTGCAACGCCGTCTACGATAGAGATAGCGTCATGAGTACATTCACGGATACAGTCGCCGTAGCCGAGGCAGCCGTAAGCGCAGGCGCTCTGACCGTTGTAGAAACGCTTTGCGGCCTTACAGGACTGAACGCCGTCAAACTCGAATTTGTTTTCCGAACGTGCATTGCAGTCGCCATTACAGCGGACAACTGCGATCTTCGGAACGGTTTCCATTGCGGCAACGCCCATAACTTCTGCAACCTTTTTGGCAACCTCGCTGCCGCCGGGGTTACAGAGGTTCGTTGCAACGCCGTTTTTAACGATAGCTTCGGCATAAGCCGCACAGCCCGAGAAACCGCATGAACCGCAGTTTACCTGCGGAAGAACTTCGTTTACCTTGTCGATCCTTTCGTCTGTCTTGACTTCAAAAACCTTTGAGCATACTGTAAGAAGCACACCTGCGAGAAGTCCGATAGCCGCAAAAACAAGGGCAGGAATAATAAAATTCATATTTCCTTCCTCCTTTTAGCTGAACATTCCCGAGAAGCCCATAAAGCTTACGGAAACGATTGATGCAGCGATAAGTGTTGCAGGAACACCCTTGAACATAGCAGGAGTGTCGGCAGCATTTACTCTCTGACGAACGCCGCTGAAAATGATGAGCGCAAGGGAGAATCCAAGTCCTGCGCCGACAGCGTTTACGACCGACTGACCGAGGTTGTAGCTGTTGTCGATGTTAAGGATAGTTACGCCGAGAACTGCGCAGTTCGTTGTGATGAGCGGAAGATAAACGCCGAGAGCCTTATAAAGCGGCGGAACAGCTTTCTTGAGGAACATTTCAACGATCTGAACGAAGAGTGCGATTATAAGGATAAATGCGACCGTTTTAAGATATTCCAGTCCGAGCGGAACAAGGATAAGCGTATAAACGGGATATGTAGCGAGTGCGGCACAAGCCATAACGAATGTTACGGCAGCACCCATTCCGACTGCGCTGTCGAGCTTTTTGGAAACGCCGAGGAATGCGCAGATACCCATAAATTTTGAAAGAACGAAGTTGTCAACGAGCATAGCGCTCAAAAGAATAACGAGCAGAGATTTCATCAGTCATTTCCTCCTTCTTCATTCTTTTTGTTTATAGTCTGGCATCTTGAAGCGTTAGGACAGCCTGCGCAGCCGAGTTCCTTCGGAGGAGCTTTCTTTGCGAGCTTGTTTACAACTGCGATGATAACACCGAGTGCGAAGAAGCCGCCAGCAGGCATAACGAATACTGTCATTGTAACTGGGAGGTGGAGGTCGATGCCGAACCACTGACCCGAGCCGAGGATCTCACGGACGCTTCCCATAAGGAAGAGCGCGAGAGTGAAGCCAAGACCGCTGCCAAGACCGTCAAGAACGGACTTCCAAGGGTTGTTCTTTGAAGCAAAGGCTTCCGCACGGCCGAGGATAATACAGTTAACTGTGATAAGCGAAAGGAACAGTCCAAGGCTGTCGTAAAGCGCAGGAATATAGCCTTTGAGCAGGAATTCGATGAGCGTTACGAAGCTTGCGATAACAACGATGAAGCAAGGAAGACGGACTGCCTTTGGGATAATATTTTTAAGCAGGGAAATGGCAAGGTTGGAGCAAACGAGAACGAAAGTAGTCGCAAGTCCCATACCGATGCCGTTTGAAGCCATTGTTGTAACGGCAAGTGTCGGACACATACCGAGCATTGTAACGAAAACAGGGTTTTCCTTGATTATGCCCTTTACAAGCTCGTAAGTATTGGTAGTTTTTTTCTCACTCACTTACGGTCACTCCTTCCATTTCATTGTAGGCATTAAGAGCGAGGGTAACTGCTCTGTATGTGCCCTTTGAGGAGAATGTTGCGCCTGTGATAGCGTCAAGTTCAAATGTATCGCTTACGGGAGCGGAAGCAGCCTCTTCTTTGAGTGCTTCGATCTCGTCTGCGCTGCCCCATACGAACTTCTTCGGGGAATTGTCTTCCTCAGAAGCCTTGGGGAGCTTGTCGAATGTAATGCCCTTGAACTGGTCACGGAATTCGGGGAGATCTCTTACCTTTGTGCCAAGACCCGGAGTTTCGCCGAGTGAAAGCACGGAAACGCCTGAAACTGCGCCGTTTGCGTCCATTCCGACAAGAACGTGGATACCGCCGCTGGAATAGCCGTCAGTGGTAACTTCAAATGCTGCGTTGCCGTTTTCATCGGTGAGAACGCAGGTGATGCCCTCTGGAGCGTAGATAGCGCCGTTTTCGTCAAGCTTCATAGTGAAGCCGTCCGAAGTGCCGTAAATTTCTTCAAGGCTTGCGAGCATATCGTCTGTGATAACGCCCGTGTTGTCCTTGTAGGTCGCATCGTGAGCGATAACGAGGAGCGCGCAGGTGATAAGGCAGATAAGCGTAAGCACGAGCGAAGGCTGGATTTTTTCTTTAAACATTACTTAGCAGCCTCCTTTACGGGTTTCTTTGCACCGAGCGGCTTAGTCTTGCAGAGCTTGTCGATGTAAGGTGTAAGCAGGTTCATAAGGAGGATCGAGAAAGAAACGCCCTCGGGGAATGAACCGAACTGACGGATAACGAATGTGATGATAGCGCAGCCTGCGCCGAATACGACCTTGCCCTTTGTTGTGAGCGGAGTTGTCGCATAGTCGGTAGCCATAAAGAACGCACCGATCATAAGACCGCCTGCAAGGAGCTGATAAACTGTCATTGTAAGGCTGCCCGTGTAGCAAAGTGTGAGAACGCCGAAAACTCCGATGAAAGCGATCGGAGTTGCAGGGGAGATAACTCCCATTATAATAAGGAAGATGCCGCCGATGATAAGTGCGAGCGCACAGGTCTCACCGATGCAGCCGCCCGTTGTGCCGAGGAGCATATCCTTGAATGTGAACGGGGAAACCATTGCGGAGCCGTTGTCGAACCAGCTTGCTGCGAGCGGAGTTGCGCCCGTAACAACATCTGCGCTGTTCTTGTACCAGAACGGAACTGCCCAGTTCGTCATCTGCGAAGAGAACGAGACCATAAGTACGATCCTGGCTGCGATAGCAGGGTTAGCGAAGTTCTGTCCGATGCCGCCGAAAAGCTGCTTAACGATAACGATAGCGAAGAAGCTGCCGATGAGCGGAACATAGAACGGTACAGTTGCAGGGAGGTTCATTCCGAGGAGAAGACCCGTTACAACTGCGGAGAGGTCGGAAACCGTCTGCGGTTTCTTTGTAACAACTGCGAAAAGTGCTTCAAAAGCAACGCAGTAAATGATAGTCTGGATAAGAACGAGTGCGGCTTTTACGCCGAAGTAAACGCAGCCCATAATTGCTGCCGGCAGAAGAGCTATGATGACCATAAGCATTATCTTCTGCGTGGTAAGTCCGGCACTTCTGTGAGGTGACGGAGAAACTCTTAAACCTGTCATAATATTCTCCTTTCTCACTTCTTAGGCGCAGGGCGAGGTAAAAGTCCCTTTGCGAGCTGATTTGATTCTGCAAGCGGCTTGTGTGCAGGACAGATGTACGAGCAGCAGCCGCAGTTCATACAAAGTGAAACCTTGAGCTCCTGAAGAGCCGCAACGTCCTTTTCTTTGCATGCACGGAGAAGAAGATTCGGCATAAGGTTCATAGGGCAGACCTTGATGCAGTTTCCGCAGCGGATACAAGCGGATTCCTTTTCTTCCTTGACAGTATTGAAAGCGAGAACAGCGTTCGTTGTTTTGAGAACGGGCTGATCTGTGTCATAAACGGGGAATCCCATCATAGGACCGCCGTAGAGGACCTTCTTCGGGTTTTCAGCGCCGCCGAATTCGAGAAGTTCGGAAAGCCTTGTGCCGATAGGAACTATGTAGTTGCCGTTGTTCTTTGTAACAGCATCGCCGTCAAGCGTAAGGCGCTTTGCAACGAGCGGCATACCCGTTTTGCAGTAGGTGCTTACGAAAGCCGCCGAGGAAACGTTCATTACCATAACGCCCTGATTTGCAGGAAGCTCGCCCTCTTCGACAATTCTTCCTGTAGCGGAGAAAATGATTACCTTTTCTGCGCCCTGAGGATAGGTCGAGGGGAGAGTTACGACTTCAACAGCGTTGTTGTCGGCTGTTTTCTGCTTGAGAAGCCAAATTGCCTCCGGTTTGTTGCTCTCGATACAGATTTTGCAGTTCGGAATGTCGAGCCACTTTTGAACAAGCGCTATTCCGTCGAGAACATCATCGGGAGCTTCTATCATCTGGCGGTAGTCGGAGGTGATAAAAGGCTCGCACTCCGCCGCATTGATAACGAGAGTGTCGATAGGTGTCTTTGAGGGGTCAAAACCCATTTTAACGTGTGCAGGGAAACCTGCGCCGCCAAGACCTGCAAGTCCGCTCTCACGGATAGCCGCGATAAAGGACTTTCGGTCGGTGATAACGGGAGCTTTCACGCTCTCATCGGGTGTCTGCTCTCCGTCTGTGTCGATAACTGCCGCTTTGCAGGTGTTTCCGCCCGGAAGAAGATAATCCGTGACAGCGTTTACCGTACCCGAAACAGGTGAATGTATCGGAACGGACATAAAAGCGTCCGTATCGCCGATCTTCTGACCGACAAAAACGGTATCTCCTGCCTTGACAAGGCAATTGCATGGCGCACCCATCGACTGTGACATCGGAACTATGACCTGCTTTGGCAGCGGAAAATTCGCTGTTGCGCAGTCCTGCGTTCTTTTGTCATGCGAAAGGTGTACGCCGTTAAGTTTTTTCATCTGCATATTCCTCCCTGATCAAAAATGCTTTTTGGTTCTCCCTTAATTTTATTTCAAAGCAATTTTGCTATGACTTCACACACTTTTATGTTATACTAATTTTTAAACTGAAAGTGTACAAAAAATCAAGCAAAAGCTCGTAGCTGTTGTAACAGTTTGATGTTGAAAATAGGTTTATATGGATTTTGCGCCGATTTTTTGTCTACACTTTGATTAAAAATTAGAATTAAAATGTGCAAAGTCATAGAAAAATTTGCCGAGAAAATTTTTGTATGAAGAACCTATATAATAACGGGGCATGACCCCGAGATATACCATTTATATGTGTATTGCTGTATGTATTTCAAATCGCTGAATTTTACCGTAGTGAACGGGTCGTCCATCCCCTACAATTTATATGGGTAATATTTATAATCGTGAAATGCGCTTTTTCAATTGCGGAACGAGCCGCCCCGAAACCGCGCCCGTGAAAAATCCCGATGCTACCGCTGTGACGAGCAGCAGGGGAGCGTAATATAAGGTGTATGCGCTGCCCGTGAAAAAGCAGGCGGCGAAAAGCTGTCCGAATATATGGAGCACCGCGCCCGAAACGCTCACCCCTATATAAGAAGCATTCGTTTTTTTCAGCAGGAACACCGTTATCAGAAACGCAGGAAGTCCGCCGCAGAGCGACATAACACCTGCCGTGAAGCCTCTTGTGAGCAGCACGAAGACCGACTTTAACAGCGTTATCAGCAGTGCGGTCGGCGCGTTTATACATTCCGCCGCACAAAGCACAACGATGTTCGCAAGTCCTATCCTCACTCCTGCAGGCAGAAATGCCGAAAGCATACTTTCTATCGTTGTGAGCGCAACTGCGAGCGCAAGCAATATCCCCGTAACGGAAACATAGCTTGCCGCCGATCTGAACGGATTTAGCTTCATTTATCTATCCTTTTAGTTTAACACTACATCTATATTACTATCTGTATTGGATTTATCACCTATCAAACGAACGGAAATTCGGTTTGGCAGGCAGACTATCGTTTGCATAGGCGAGGAGATGAACCCCGTCTTTTCGCATATCTTGTCATGGCAGTCCGATTCGGAGATGCGGGCTTTGCCGCTTTTGACCTCGACCGTAACGCCGTAGTCATCGAACGGGTATACGCCGTCTTTTTCGAGCGGAAGCAAGGCTATCTGCTCGCCGTTGTGAAAAACAGCCACATTTGAGCCGCTTTCGGACGAAATATTTCTCAAGATAAGAGCCAAAGCCAACACTGCCGCTGCGATCAATACTATTATAATATCGGACGGCTTAAAGGTTTTCCGAGAGGGTGAATTCTGAACCTTCATAAAGCGTGAAATCAACTCCTGCGCTGACATAGACGTTGTTGTTTTTATCCGCCGCGACGATGCCGAACTCGGTGTCCTGCGCAATGAATTCACGGAGGACGGAAGTTCCGCCGCTGTAAATTGCGGTCGCGAGCAGGTCGGTGTAAGTTCCGCCGTTCTCGGTTTCCGCAGGTGCGATGACAGTCACCGAGCAGAGGTCGGTTTCAACGGGCATACCCGTTTTCGGCGAAAGGATATGTTCATATTTAACGCCGTTTTCCTCGAAATAGCGCTCATATCCGCCGCTTGTTGAGATAAATGCGGTGTCGGTCGCTATCGTACCGAGGTAGGCGGAGGGGGAAAGCGGGTCTTTCACGGCGGCTCTGAACTTTGAACCGTCGGGTTTACGACCGTATAAAAGCGTAGACGAGCCGAGCGAAACGATTTGGCAATCCGCATCGGTGCTGTCGAGCTGTGCTTTCACCTTGTCGCAGGCAAAGCCTTTTGCCGAAGCGCCGAAGTCGAGCATAGTTTCATCGGGCATGAGCGAAAACGGCGTGTCCTCACTCGTCAAAGTCGAAAGTGCGGCGGAAAGCTCGCTCTCATCGGGGACGTGAGGGTTCTCGCCCGATATTCCCCAAAGCTTCGTGAGTGCGCCGCAGGTGAAGTTTATGCTTTCGCCGAAGATGCCGTCAAAGCGGCTGTCCCAATCGCGGCAGATATTCGCACATTCGAGGATATTCGGGTAATTTTCGCCTGCAAATTCGCTTGCTTTTTTGTTGTATGTTTCGGAAAATTCCTCGCTAAGGGCGTTCAGAAGCTCCTGTGTGCCGTCATCGGAGCTGTCATAGCTTGTGATGCTGACGTAGGTATCGAACGCAAACATTTCCTTTGTCTGCGGCTTTTGCGCGGCTGAATTTGAGCATGCGCAGAGCATCAGGCAGGAAACAAAAACGGGAAAAGTTCGTTTAAGCTTAAATTTAAAAATATTCATACATACTAATTTTATCTCAATTGAGCCTTTACGTCAAGTAATTTCGGAATTTACCGTAAAAAACGGCGTTTCGTACAAAACGGACGGCTGACATAAGTGTGGTTTTATGATGTTTTTTAGGAGAATTGTTTTTAATGCGCAAGGCGTAATTTAAATTCGGAATTCGGAATGCGGAATTCGGAATTAGTTTTGTTCCGTAAATTTACTGGAAACACAAAATTTCGTAGGGGACGGGTTTCTGTCCCGCGAAAATGTTGTTTTTTAGTGGTTGGATATTATATAGGTGTTACGTTGTGTGGAAATGGGCGGATATGTGATCCGCTCCTACTACTCTGTAAACGCTAAAACTTTTACAATTGTATTGGTTGTTTTTTGATATCTTTATTCAGCACAACTCTATAGGAATTAACAAACCAAAGTGGAAAAACATTCTCTATAGTATTTATAGTCTTAGCCGGAGAAGAGAGGGATAAAGGAAAGAGAGTGCAGAGGGAAGACCATTAAGGGGGAGAGGGGGACGGCTCGCGTCCATAGGTTACTGAGTGCCCCTCTCCCTCTTATTGGTTTTCCCTTTGCTCAGAACTCCACGAAACTGTGGGTTATTGATTGTTGGTGAAACATATTTATATAGTTTTAGAGTTTACAAAGGAGTAGGGGCGGATTCTATATCCTCCCGTTTGATACACAGATTTGTTGCATAAAATGTGTATTAAACGTAGGGGACGGGTTTCTGACCCGCGAAAATGTCGTTTTTTAGTGGTTGGATATTATATAGGTGTTACGTTTTTCGGACGTGATTTGTCAGTTGTTCCGTTGTGTGAAAACTTTGCTCACTTGCGTTCGCTCGTTTTCACGGTCATTTCCCATAGACGTTCAAATTGTGTCGGCGTGAAATTCTTATCGCTTCGCTCTGCGCATTTCACGCCGAGGAAAGTTATTTCGTATAAAGAATTGGCGCAATTCACATTTTTTAGATTTACGAAATTTATTTCTCATATTTCGTTTTCCTTTTTGATGTGAATTGCGCCTTATTAACTGTTAGTGATTACGCTATTTCAGTGAGTTTTTCGCTGTTAGTTTAGGGAATTTCGCTTCTGCGGAAGCGACCAAGGGCTTTGCCCTCTGGACACCCACCACCCTT